>JAYVNZ010000013.1:0-8109 GCA_043758185.1 Gemmatimonadaceae bacterium
GGCAACTGTGCGCGCGCTGCACCGGCAAGCGGCTCATACGCGATGGACAGACCGAAGAATCCGGCGAAGCCGAGCGTCTGCACGTCTGGGGCAACCCGCTCAAGCGCGCGGCGCAGCACCTCGGATCGTACGTCAATGCAAAACACCGTCTGCGCCGTTGGGGTTGATGGCGACGGTGCAAGCGTCGCGTGCGCAGCTGTGAGCGCGCTCACGAGGCTCTCTCGATACGCAACCTCCAGTGCGCCCTGCAGCAGCCAATCGTCCGCGCGCGCTGTGGAGGCTTCCAGGGCCGCGCATTCCCACCACTGCTGCGCCGCGCGCCACCCTCTACGCATCGCGATGGGCGCACCAAGCCGGAACAACACCAGTTCCCAGGCCAGACGCACAGCAAGCAGGTGCTCGATCTGATAGTCGTCGCCGCCAGTCAGTCGTGCGTCCCACCGGCGAAAGGCACACGCAGATGCCCATCCGTTCACTGACAACAGCACGGCCGTGAGATACTCGGAGCGTCGCGCGACTGGCACCTCGAGCTCGCCCAGCGCGCCGGCGATCAGTTCGCGCGGCTCCCGGGGAAGCGCGGTGACCGCCGCACGAAACCCGCGGATCCCCATCAGCAATCGCGGTCCGCGGTCGTGCATCGCAAGGTGGCACCAGAGCGGATACAGGCCGGGGTCGCGAGCCGGAGTCCATTGCGCCTGTCCTTCGTCGAAGAACGCTGCGCACGTCTGGCTCACGTTGCGCGTGACATACTCGCACCATGACATGGCGTGTACCAGGTCCCGCTCCGCGTCCGCCACATGGGTCATCAACCGCCACGGTGTGATCGGCAATTCGTCGCGCACGAGCGCCGCCACCACATCGTCAACGGAGCGCGGGGAGTCGGCGTCGGCGATGGCGCGCGCCACATGTCGTTTCGCGAAACGGCCGGCGTGCCACTGCGCGAGATACCACGCCCGCGGCATGAGCATGGAGCTGCCGGATGCAGCGCTCAGCTGCGCGGCGGCCGTCTCGATCGGTGCTGCGCGAAAGCCCCAGTATGGATTCACGGCAATCAGCCGATCCAGCGGCCAGGCTGGCGCGATCCGGCTGCACGCCGCATCGATCGGAGTGTCGAGGGACGGAGAGCCAGTGCACTGCGGCTCGCTGACGGATCGCGCGACGAACGTCATGCTGCGATCTCCTGGAGTTCCAGGACGCCAGGTCGGCTGTGCACCGTGCGCACCGGCACCACGCGCGGTGGCCACACGCGAAAGGTGAGCCGAGTGCACAGCTCGTCGAGGTAGAATCCGGCGAAGCAGGCCGGATAGAGCGCTCCCGCAACACGACCCTTCGGCCGCGCGGTCACCATGGCCTGGACGACGTACAGCAACACGAAGCAGACAACCACAAGCGTGAGACGCAGTGCGTGTTGGAGCGGCGCGCCCGCCACTGCGGGGGCGATCACCGCGAAGGCCGCGTGCAGGAGCGCGTAGAGCGCGGCGATGGCGGCGGCTGTGCCGCCGCGGCGCAGCATGGTGCGAGCGTCGCGCGTGGCGTCGAGGAGGAAGAGCGGCGCCAGCGCGAGTGCCAGGAGGACTGCCCCGATGCGGAGATCCTGATCAGCACGTATCGCGATGCCTGGCACCAGGCCGAGCGTCACCACGACGCTGGTCGACAATACGCCCGCACGCAGCCAGGCGTCGGCAGACACGCGGGCGGGCGCAACGGTCATCCGCTGCAGCCCGTGCTGTTCCACGGCGCGTCCGGACTTGAGGAACGCATGCGCCTTGTAGAGCGAGTGTGCCGCGAGATGCATGAGAGCGAGGCCGTACGCGCCCAATCCGCACTCGAGGAGCATGAACCCCATCTGTGCGCAGGTAGACCACGCAAGGGCCACCTTCACACTGACACGAGTTGACATCACCAGCGCGGCAAGCACCGCTGTCATCGTGCCGACGAGAACCAGCAACCCCTGCGCGGCGTCGAGCCGGCCGGTCAACGTGGCGAGGCGGATCAGCACGAAGCCGCCGATATTCACGATGCCGGCGTGCAGGAACGCGGACACCGGGGTTGGCGCTTCCATCACCTGGATCAGCCATCCGTGGAAAGGAAGTTGCGCGGATCGAAGAATGACGCCGACAGCGAGCAGCAGGCCGGCGAGCCGCAGCGACGGTGGCATGACGGGCATCGCGGCCGATGCCGCGAGCACCTCGCCGATGCGCTGCGTCCCCGTCGTGACCCAGATGAGGGCAACCGCGCCCACGAGTGCGACGTCAGCAGCGCGGCTGGCGAGAAACTTCTTGTGCGCCGCTATCAGCGCCGACGGGCGCTCGCCATAGAAGGTGAGCAGCTGGTGCAATCCCAGGCTGGACGCCGTCCACGCGACGACCAGGACGGCCAGGTCGTCGGTGACCACGAGAAGCGAGACCGCCGCCATCGTGGCCAGAAACCAGCGCACGTGGCGCGAGAGCCCAGGCTCACCGTGCAGGTAGTGCCTGGAAAAGCGGAGGATGACGGCGGCAATGCACGTGGTGAGCAGGAGCATCACGACGGTGACTCCGTCGAGCCGGACACCCACCGTGACCATGAGCCGAGGCCCAGCCGGCAGACGGGAGACGCCGCCGTGGCCTGCGACGAGGGCGGCAGCCGCAACCAGCGCGAGCAGCGGCGCGACAACAGCCGCACTGCTCGCGATCATCCACCGTCGCTGCCCCGCGACCAGCCGTTCGGGGATCAGCGCGGCGGAGAGGTAGAGCAGCGGGACAAGCACCAGCAACGTGGGTGAGACGGGCATCATCGCTCCGGTTGAAGAGTCACGCCGGAACGTAGGATTTCAGATGCGTTCTGTAAAATACAAGAAAGATGTTATATCGTTCTATTATATAGAACTCATAAAATGCCGACATCCCCCCTGAATTATCACCACCTCCACTACTTTCGCGCGGTCGCGCGCGAGGGAAATCTCACGCGCGCGGCGAAGCACCTGAACGTCGCCCAGTCGGCGGTGTCCACCCAGATCCGGCACCTCGAGTCGCAACTTGGCCACGCGCTTTTCGTGCGTCAGGGGCGGACGCTGGTGCTCACCGAGGCCGGCCGGATCGCGCTCGCCTACGCGGACACCATCGTCGGCGCCGGCAACGAGCTGGTGGCAACGCTGCGCGAGGGCCGGCGACAAGCGCGTCAGGTGCTCCGCATCGGCGCGGTGGCGACGCTGTCGCGCAATTTCCAGCGTGCGTTCCTGGCGCCCGTGATCGGTCGCGGGGATGTGGAACTCGTGCTGCACTCCGGCTCCCTCGGCGAGCTGCTTGCGCGCCTTTCCGCGCACACGCTCGACGTCGTGCTGTCCAACCGGAGGGTGCAGGAGGACGCGAGCACCGCGTGGCAATGTCGCCGCATTGCCCGGCAGCAAGTGAGCCTCGTGGGGCCGCCGCGGCGTGGCATTCCGTTCCGCTTTCCGGATGATCTTGCGGGGATGCCGCTCATCCTGCCCGGCCACGACAGCGAGATCCGCGGCGCTTTCGACGTCATTTGCGAGCAGCATGCGATTCGCGTCGTCGTTGCGGCCGAAGTGGATGACATGGCGATGCTTCGGCTTCTCGCGCGCGATGGTGCGGCGGTGGCGCTGGTGCCCGCAGTCGTGGTGGTCGACGAGCTCCGCTCGGGCGTGCTCGAAGAGTATGCGGCGGTCCCGAGCCTGTACGAAGCGTTCTACGCAATCAGCGTGCGACGTCAATACCAGCATCCGCTCGTTCGGCCGCTGCTCGAACAGGCCGCTCGCTCGCTGTTCGCCGCGCCAGCGTGAGCCTGCGTCGCACGCTCCGACGAGGTGCCGGCACGCGTGTGGGTGTACCGTCCTGCGGCCGCGCTGTCACGTGCACTGAGTGATTTCGCCAATCACGGGGGAGACCGGTCGAGCCACTCGTCTCGTTCGGTGAGGAGCACGGTGTTCCGGGGTGCACCCTCGCCGGGCATCAGCGGGTTCGCCACGGGCGGGCGGATGCTGCGGCGGTCGACGCGCGCCCATCAAGGCTGCCGACATGCCGGATGTCGTGCGTCAGCAGCTACTCGCTACAGGCGCAGCAATCGATGCACTTGCCGCAGCACGAGCCGGCCGTGGCGGGGCAGCCGCAGCTACAGGGGCAGCAGTCCTTTCCGCAGCAGCAGGTGGACGTGACTGGCGTTGCAGTGGTTGTGGTCATCGGGAACTCCCGGTAGGGGATGAGGTCCGTGCAGACGCACGGTTGTGTGCTCCGCAGGATGCGGAAGAAGAAGCAACGGGCGGCGCTCGCAGTTCGTCGTCGAGCGCGTTCAGGATGACGCAGTCGTCCGGCGACGCGTGCGCATCGCACTGGCAGTCGGCCACGAGTCGGCTCAGTGTCTCGCGCATGGAGGCCAGTCCCTCAAGCCGGGCGTCGATGTCTGCGACCTTTGCGGTCGCGAGGGCTCGCACGGTGCGACGCGATCCGCGCGCATCGCGCCGCAACTCCAGCAACTCGGCGACCTCGTCGAGCGAGAAGCCGAGTGCCTGCGCCCGCTTGATGAAGCGCACGACGCGGACGGCATCGGTGGTGTAGAGCCGGTATCCGCCGGTCGACCGGCCGTGGGGCAGCACCAGTCCGCGTCGCTCGTAGTAGCGAACGGTCTGGATGTTCACGTGGGCCTCTCGGGCGATGTCTCCCACCTGGAGAACTGCGTCTGCGGCAACTGTCATGTCTCCATGATACACCCTCTACCTCCGTAGAGAGTCAAGGGCAGCGGGAAAGTAGCAGGACAGTCGGACAGCGGGGCCGCTGGGGTCCTGCAGCGATCAACTCCCACCGTCGATCCGCGCTGGCCGCGGTGTGGCAGGGACGGACGGAGGTTGCCATCCGCCGGGCGCGGTATAGGTTCCATTTCATGAAGTTCCAGTTGTGGAACTTCCAGTACTGGAACCACATGTCCATCCCTGATGCGCACCGCCCCCTTCCACCCCGGCCCGCCGACGTCGTGGACCGGGTTCGCGAGTGGGAGGCGCTCTCCCGGCTCTGGGCCAGCCCTCGACCAGAGCTGGCATTCGTGCTCGGGCGGCGCCGGGTCGGAAAGAGCTACCTGCTGGGCCAGTTCACCACGGGGGTCCACGGCCTGTACTACCAGGCCACGCGCCGCACCGAGGGGGAGCAGCTCGCGCGGCTCAGTCTCGCCATCGGCGACCGGTTCGACGACGCCGCACTCCGCCAGGGCGTCGCCTTTCCGCACTGGGAGGCGCTGCTCGAGTACCTGGTCCAACGGATCGGCGACGAGCCGTTCCTGCTCGTGCTCGACGAGTTTCCCTACCTGAGCGATGCCGCACCCGCACTTACCTCGATCCTGCAGTCCTGGTGGGATCATCAGGCGCCGCGCACGCGCATCAAGCTCGTGTTGAGCGGCTCGCACATCAGCGCCATGCGCCAGCTGCAAGCGCTCGATCAGCCACTCTACGGCCGGCGCACCCGCCAGATGGCACTGCGCTCGTTCACTCCGGTGGAGGTGCGGGAGTTCGTGCCGACGTACGACCCCGTAGACACCGTGTGCACCTTCGGGCTGATCGGAGGCCTGCCCGGGCACCTGGGGCTGCTGGATCCCACGCTGTCGCTCGCTGACAACGCGGCGATGCTCCTGCTCGACAGTGGCGGACGACTCGCGGACGAGGCGCAGCACATGCTCGACGCTTTCCTTGGCGAGGCACTCGTGCACTACTCCATTCTGGAAGCGGTCGCGACCGGCGACCGGACGTGGAAGGGCATCACGAATCGCATCGGGCGGAGCGGAGGAGCGGCACTCCGGCCGCTGGCGTGGCTCATCGACATGGAGCTGCTCGAGCGAGTGGTTCCGATCTCCGAGGCCGACCCGCGGAAGTCGAAACGGTCTCTCTATCGGATCACCGATCCATACATCGGCTTCTGGCACCGATTCGTCGCGCCGCTCGCCGCGTCGGGCGCCATCGGGCTGGTCGAACCGGGGCGGCTCTGGTCGCGGGCCATTGCCCCGCATCTCTCGGACTACATGGGCCCGGTCTTCGAGAGCGCATGCCGGCAGGCGGTCCGCTCCGGGCGGGTGGTCCTGCCCTTCGACATCATGCGCGTGGGGGAATGGTGGAACGCGGGCTCCACCGAGGAGATCGACGTCGTCGCGCTGGGGGGCAGCCGCGAGCTGTTCATCGCCGAGTGCAAGTGGGGCGGTGTGACCGCGGCGGATCTGGAACGGCTCGAACGGCGTGGCCGGCTGCTCGCAACGGAGATCGGCGGCGTGCGGAAGACCCACATCGGCGTCTTTTCCGCGGCGGGCCGCTTCGATGCGGCGATCTCGCGCGAGATCGCCGCGGGACGCGTGCTGGCATGGTCGGCGGCGGATCTGGTGTAACCGCGCGACGCACCGGCTACGGCGCGCCTGCTGGCGCTGTCACGGTGTGCGAGGTCCTCATGCATATTTGAGGCAGTTGTCAATGCGCCAGAAATGCACCCTGCGCTCCACCTACCGATCCGATCGCTCATGCGTACCACAGCCTGCCTCGCCGCGGCTTTCTTCGCGGCGCATACCGCCGGCGCCCAGACCGCTATCGACGCCTCGATGCTGTCAGGGCTGCATTTCCGCTCCATCGGGCCGGCGTCGATGTCGGGGCGTATCACTGACGTCGCCGTGCTCGAGTCCGACCCGACACTCATGTACATCGCATCGGCCACGGGCGGCGTGTGGAAGACCACCGATAACGCGACAACGCTGACCCCGGTGTTCGAAAAGGAGAAGGTGCACTCCATCGGCGCACTGGGGCTGTTCCAGGGCGATCCGAACCTGATCTGGGTTGGGACGGGCGAGGGCACCAACAGACAGAGCTCCGGCTGGGGCGATGGAGTCTACAAGTCCACCGACGGTGGAAAGAGCTGGACGAACACCGGACTGCCCGAGAGCGAGCATGTCGCGCGGATCGTCACGCATCCCACCAATCGCGACATCGTGTATGTCGCCGTACCAGGCAAGCTGTGGGGTCCATCGGCCGAGCGGGGGTTGTACAAGACGAGTGATGGTGGGCGCAGCTGGCAACTCGTGCTGAAGGGCGACGAGGACACCGGTGTCACGGATGTGGCGATGGATCCCCTGGACGCCAACACGCTGTATGCGGCGACGTATCAGCGCCGACGGCAGGCCTTCGGTTTCGTCGGCGGAGGTCCGGGCTCGGCGCTGTGGAAGTCCACCGATGCGGGCGCCACGTGGAGCAAGCTGTCGAATGGATTGCCGGTGGGCATCGTGGGGCGCATCGGGATTTCCGTCTACAGGAAGAATCCCGACGTGGTGTACGTATCCGTGGAGCAGGGCCGGCGGTATACGTCGAGCGTATCGTATGAGGAGCGGCGAGCGGGCATCTATCGATCGGGCGACAACGGCGCAACGTGGCGCCGCATGGGCGACTGGAATCCGCGGCCCGGGTACTCGAGCAAGCTCACGGTGGACCCGAGCGACGAACGCCGCCTGTATCAGGTGCAGTACTCCGTGTCCGACGACAGCGGCCACACGTGGCGCGAGCCGAGGCAGACGCTGCACGGCGACGATCGCGTGATCTGGGTGGATCCGAAGAATTCACGCCACGTCGTGAAGGGCGACGACGGCGGACTCGGTATTTCCTACGACCGTGGCGTGCACTGGCTGTTCCAGCGGGCGCTGCCAGTGTCGCAGTTCTACCACATCGGCCTCGACAACTCGGTGCCGTTCCGAATCTGTGGCGGACTACAGGACAACAGTCACTGGTGTGGGCCGAGCGCGACGAATTGGACGGACGGGATATTGAACGAAGACTGGTTCACCATCAGCGGCGGTGACGGCTTTCACGCGCAGTTTGACACCACGAACAGCCGTACCCTGTACCTGACGTCGCAGTACCTGGGCCTCGCGCGCGTGGACCTGCGCACGATGGAGAAGCGGATGATCCGGCCCATGTGGCCGGACGGCGACGTCTACAAGCGCGGCAACTGGGACCCGCCCGCGCCGCGTGTTGGCCGGTTCCAGGAAGGGGCCAACTGGAATGCGGCATTCGCCGTGTCGTCGCACGATCCGCACACGCTGTATGCCGGCATGCGCAACCTCTATCGCTCGCGCGACCGGGGCGAGTCATGGACGCGG
>JAYVNZ010000014.1:0-7013 GCA_043758185.1 Gemmatimonadaceae bacterium
ATGCTGGGCAAAAGTCTCGAGCAGCGCATCGCGCACGCAGGCGAACAAGCCGGCAAAGTCGCTTGCGTCCGGGCTGTACCGCCAGCTCGTGGTCATGGACGTGGCGAGGATGCGGTCATCCGTCTCTCGCAGCGTCGTATACCCGTCCCGCGGAAATCCGGAAAAGCCCGACCCGCCAGACTTGAGGATCAACAGGTCATCAATGCCGGCAACGATCACCGGTGGTCCATTGCGCGTGAGTGATACGTGCGCGGTGCGCACCTCGTTGCTGGCGCGCTCGAACGCGTGTCCATGCGGCACGCCATCCACCGCGAGGCGGCGCCAGCCATGCTGTGTGACCCGGACGCGCGCCGAGGCCGCCGGTGCGCTCGCGGCCAGGAAGTGGCGCGCGAGGGAGAGTGCAAAGTCCTCGGGTTGGTCCACCGCCAGCTCGCGCGCCTTGGCGTAGACCGTGTTCTTCATGGTATCCGTGGGCAGCACGGCGGCGTTGTCGCCCGCCACGTGCGCAGCGTCGAATGTACCTTCGAGCGCGATGTCGACGGAGAACTCGCGAATGTGATGATGCTCCGCGTCGCGAACGACTTTGAGCAGCCTCACGGCGGATTTTCCGTAGCTGTTGCCGGCGAGGAAGGCGGTCATTCCGTGTTGCCTCTGTCACGTCGCGGCGACATGTGCCTCAACTGCCACGATACGTCGAATAGCCGTAGGGGCTGAGGAGCAACGGCACGTGGTAGTGTCGCGGTTCGTGGCCCACACTGAACGTCACGGCGATCTCGCTGTAGAAGCTCTCGCGCTGAGTAACCGCGAAGTAGGACGCGACGTCGAAGCTGAGCCGGTAAGTACCTGCCTCCATCATCCCTCCCACGGGTACCAGCGCCGCCACCCGGCCGTCGGCATCGGTGACGCCCCGCGAAATGACGACCGCACGGTCCCGGCTTTCCACACGCTCGAGCGTCACGGCCAGGCCAGCGGCCGGAGCGCCGAATGCTGTATCGAGCACGTGCGTGCTGATGCTCACGGGGCCGCTCACGCGTCGGCCGCATGGGCAGTCACGAGCTTCTCGAGGCGAAGGCGCGTGATCTTCTGCTGCTCGGCCGCCGCGACGCGGATCTCGGCCTCACGGGGATTTTTCAGCCGCGCGCGGAGCGCCGCAAGAACGGCGTCCGCGGTGCGGCCCGTGGCGGAGATGATGAAGATGAAGTGGAATTGCTCCTCGTATTGTGCGTTGGCATCCGCGATCGCTGCGCGAACGGTGGTGCCGCCTTGCGAGACCCCTGATTGCTCGCCGATGGACCAGCTCTCCGCAGTGGATGAGACCACCGCGTTGGACCGGCGCTGCCCGATCCTGGGATGATGGGAGAAGGCCTCGAGCCAGTCGGTGTCCACCAGTGTCTGCGCCACCTCGTCAGCCTCGTTGAACAAGTGCTCCCGGGAGCGAAACGGCCGTCGTTCCAGCATGCGCAGAACCCACGCGGACGAACCGCAGCAGGCCGCGAGCTTGAACGCGGCTTCTGCTTCGGGCATGGTGTCGAAGGCTTCAATCGTGATGGTCATGGTGCCGGGATGCGATGACCGAACGCGCGCAAGCGGGCAACGCCACCGTCGGGATAGATGTTGAGCCGCAGGTGCGTGGCCGGGATGACAGCGGAAACGGCCCAGCGATGACGGCCATGGGGCTGGAGCGCGGATTGGGGCACGATAGTGGTCCATGGAAGCGCGGGATCCACGAGCTGAGCCGCCGTGGCGCCCTCCACATGACACACCTCGATCATGCACGTGCCTGGTGCGTTGCCCTTGTAGTGGTCGGTGTCCAGCTCTACGCGCTCGATGGTGCCGGGATCGCCAAGACGGATGATCGTCCAGTCATGCCCGGGTCCACGACGACGCTGCGTCTCCCACCCGTTGCCCATGTGCGTGGAGCGGCCGGGCAGGATGAGGTTCTGCCGGTGGCCGAAGAACATGTCGCTGCACACCACGCTGAAGCCCCCGTTCTCCAGCGCCGCCAGGTCGATGGAGGCGTCGCCATCTCCCTCGTGCACGGGACGCACCACGCCATGCACGCGGAACCGCGCCACACCTCCATCCGGAAAGATGTTGAGCCGGAGGTGCGTGAACCGACTCTCGTCTTCCGTCGCGAACAGGTTGCGGCTGTCGCCCTTGAGTGGCACCTGGGGGAGGATGGTGCGCCACACCGTTGATGGATGCAAGAGCACCTCCGTGGACGGCGTGCCCTCCACCTCACAGCCCTCGATGCTCGCGCTTTCCGGATAATTCCCACGGAAGAATGCGGTGTCGATGACGACGCCCCGTACCACGCCAGCCGCACCGAGGTGGATGATGGCCCAGTCGAAGCCAGGCGTACGGCGACGCCGCGTCTCCCAGCCGTCCATCCACTTGCCACGCTCGGTGTAGACGCCCTCGCGCCACTCGGCTGGCGTTGGTTTCAGCAACGCTTCCTTGGGCGCAAAGAACTCGTCATTTGCCGCGATGACCGTACCGCCGAGTGCCTCGGCGGCGAGGTCGACGAGGTCGGTGAAGTCGGTGGTCATGCGGAGGCGCTGGATGTGGTCATCACGATAGGATCTGTCCGGTGGGGCGGCCCGTCACGGCTCCCGAACGATACACCTCGACGCCCCGAACGTACGTCGCCCGGACGGCTCCAGTCAGTACTCGGCCGCGATACGGCGTGAGCTGGTGTCGATGATACAGCGTCAACGCGTCCACGTCGACCGGCACGTCAGGGTTCCAGATGACGAAGTCTGCATCGAAACCCGGGGCGAGCCGCCCCTTGCGACTCCCCAGCCCAGCCAGGTGGGCGGGCGTTGCACTCATGCATTCGGATAGTCGCGCGATGTGGAGGCCGCGCTGCCGCCCCTCGTGCCACACCGCCGGCAGGCCGAGCTGGAGCGATGCGATGCCGCCCCATGCCTGGAAGAAGTCGCCCAGCTCTGGCGACTTGAGCCCCGGCGGGCAGGGCGAGTGATCCGAGGCGATGAGGTCGATGTCGCCGTCGATGACAGCGCGCCACAACGCGTCACGCGTTGCCGCCTCCCGGATCGGGGGCGCGCACTTGCACTCCGTGCTGCCGTCCCCGATGTCGTCGGCCGCGAACGTGAGGTAGTGCGGACAGGTCTCGCAGGTGACGGCGGTGCCTCGATCGCGGGCGGCGCGAATGAGCGGCAGGGTGTGGTGTGACGACACGTGCACGATGTGAATCCGCGCACCGTACTCTTCCGCCAGTGCGATGATCAGCGCCACGGCCTCGGTTTCCGCGACGGGGGGTCGTGACGCCAGGTAGGTGGCGTACTGGCGCGGATCGCCGAGCGGTATGGCGCGAATGTGCGCCGGAAGCTCGGCGTGAACGAGTAGCGTGGCACCGAGTTCGGCGAGGATCGGGAGGGCAATGCGCAGGTCGTGTTCTTCCACGCACGGAAATTCGTCGACGCCTGACGGCACCAGGAAGCACTTGAACAGGCGGACGCCCGCGTTGAACAGTGCGCGCAGTTGCCCCGCGTTGCCCGGTACCACGCCGCCAATGAAGCCGACGTCGACATGAATGCGGTCGCGCGCGGCACGCTGCTTTGCATCGAGCGCAGTGACGGATGTGGTGGCGGGAATGCTGTTGAGTGGCATGTCGAACAGCGTGGTGACACCCCCCGCGGCCGCGGCGCTGGTTGCGCTCGCGAATCCCTCCCACTCGGTGCGTCCGGGTTCGTTCACGTGGACGTGCGTGTCCACGAGGCCCGGCATGATGATGTCGTCGCCGGCGTCGATGACGTGGTCGGCGGCGAGCGTTGTGTCGATGGCGGTGATGACGCCATGCTCGACGTGAATCACGGCGGGCCTGAGTATGCCGTCGATGAGGACACGTTGCCCACGGATGGCGAGCTTCATGTCGCGATCATGGGCTCGTATCCGCCCAGAAGCGGCGCAGCAAGTTGGCTGCTACCTTGCGGCGATAGTCTCCAGTGGAGCGGATGTCGTCGATGGGCGTGATCTCCGTCTGGAGGACGTTGCACGCCTCGTCGATGCCTGCGCCGGCGGCGAGCGCTGCCTCCGTGCGGGGAACGCGGACAGTAGTGGCCGCAACGCTTCCGATCGCGATGCGCGGCACCGGCGCACGGACGGCGGCAATGACCAGCTTGGAGATGGCCTGTGCGGCGCGCGTGCCCACCTTGCGAAACCATTGCGCGCCGTCGACGCGGGGAAACTCCACCGCCACGATGAGTTCATCGGGTCGCAGCACGGACGCGCGATACCCCGTCGCGAAGTCGGTAAAGGCGACGCGTCGCTCGGCGCCAGTGCTCCGCAGCACCAGCATGGCGTCCGATGCAGCGAGCACGGGCAGCGAGTCGCCAGCGGGAGAGCCATTCGCAACGTTGCCGCCGAGTGTGCCGCGGTTCTGGATCTGGACGCCGCCGATCTGTGATGCGGCCTGCGCCAGCATGGGCAGGCGCTGCTGCACGAGTGGCGACCGCATGATGGCGGAGTATGACTCGCCGGCCCCGATGCGGAGCGTGTCGTCGCGCAGTGTGATGCCGAGGAGCTCCGGCAGGCGGGTGATGTCGATGAACTGCGTGGCAGCCAGCGTGCCGAAGTTGAGTCCCACGTACAGGTCAGTGGCGCCAGCGATGGGTGTGAGCGGCCGGTCGCGCATGAGGGCCAGCGCGTCGTCAATCGTTCGTGGCGTTTCGATGCGTAACGGCGCAATCGCGGATCTCAAGAGGAGGCCGTCGGCGTGCGCGCGGCGTTTGCCTTGTGGATCGCGCGGTAGATCGCCTCGTAGCCCGTGCATCGGCAGAGGTTGCCCGCGAGCGCCGTGCGGACCTCGTCGAGCGTGGCGTCTGCTGGCAACGTGGACGCCACCATGATCATGCCCGGTGTGCATATCCCGCACTGCGCGCCCGCTTCGTTCATGAAGTGGTGTTGCAATGCGTGATCGCCGCCCAGTCCCTCGATGGTGCGTACGTCGCTGCCCTCGACCTGCGCAAAGGGCACCAGGCACGACACCACCAGCGCGCCGTCCACCAGCACGGTGCACGCGCCGCACTCTCCCTCGCCGCATCCTTCCTTGGTTCCGGTGAGCGCGCACTCCTCGCGCAGCACGTCGAGCAGCCGCTTCATCGGATGGGCCTCCACGTCGGCCGGTTGTCCGTTCAGCGTGAAGCGCATGCGCTCATGATGATCTCGGGCGTGGCGGGAATCTCGCGCACGTCGATCGCGAGATGGCGAATGGCATTGATCACGGCCGGCGCCGGCCCATCCACGGGGAGTTCGCCAAGCCCCTTGGCTCCGTATGGGCCGTCGGCGTAGGGATTCTCCAGCATCACGACATCCATCTCCGGCGTGTCGAGCGTGGTGGGGATGGTGTAGTTGGTGAGCGACGCGTTGGCCATGCCACCGTCGCGCATCACCACCTTCTCGAGCAGCGCAAAGCCAAGTCCCTGCGCGGTGCCGCCCTCGATCTGGCCGCGCGCGAGTCCGGGATGGATGGGGCGACCGAATTCCTGCACCGCGGTGAGCTTGAACGGCCGCACCTCATATGTGTCGCGGTCGATCTCCACCTCGGCCACATCGCAGCCCCAGGCATACGTGGCATAGGCGTCGCCGCTGTAGGTGACGTCATCCCACTGGATCCACGCCGGCGGTTCGTGCTCCTTCCGTATCGCGAAGCCACCATGGAGCGCAAAGTATTCCGCCGGCGACAGCGCTCCCAGCTTCTCCTTCATCTCCTCCGCACAGCGCTGGAGGATCTTGCCCACCACCATGCATGTCCGCGACGCGACCGTGGGACCGCTGTCCGGCACCCGCTGTGTATCGGGCTGCGCGACGTCCACCTGTTCGTAGGGAATCTCGAGCGCGTCTGCCACGATCTGGGCATGCATGGTGCGCGTGCCCTGCCCGATTTCGGTGCTGGACACAAGGATGCGCACGCCCGTTGCCGTGAGCTCGAGCGTGGCCTTTGACGCCAGTCGGAGCTCGCCGCTGCCGGTGAACCCCGCGCCATGATAGAACAGCGCGAGCCCAATGCCGCGGTTGGTGCCCCGGTATTCCGCACGCTTGCGATGGAAGTCGGAGCGTCGCACCGCCTCACGCAATACCTCGAGGGCGCTGCAATCGCCAGTGAGGGTCTGCCCGGTGGCGGTGGTGTCACCCGGCACCAGCGCGTTGTGCTCGCGGAACGCCACGGGATCCATGCCGAGTGTGTCCGCGATGCGCTCCATGTGTGCTTCGACTGCGAATAGCGTTTGCGGCGCGCCGAATCCACGAAAAGCGCCGTTGGGTGGCGTGTTGGTGAACATCGCGCGGCCGCGGATGCGCGTGTTGGCGCATCGGTAGGGACCGGCCGCGTGAATGCCGCCTCGCGAGATCACCACAGGGCTCAGCGTGACATAGGCACCTCCGTCGAGCACGATGTCGACGTCCATGGCGACGAGGGTTCCATCATGCTTGACGCCCGTGCGGTGACGCACGATGGACGGATGACGCTTGGTTGTCGCGACCATGTCTTCCGTGCGATCATAGATGATCTTCACGGGACGACCCGACTTGAGCGCAAGCAGCGTGGCGTGCCCCGCGATCATGGAGGGATATTCCTCCTTGCCGCCGAAGCCGCCGCCGGTCTCGGTCTGCACCACGCGGATATACGTGCCCTTGCCCAGGAGGCTCTTCAACGCCTTCTCGACATAGAACGGGCACTGGATGGAGCCATGCACCGCGATGCCGCCATTCTCCGGATCGGCAATCACGCCATTGGGCTCGATGTAGACGTGCTCCTGGTGCCCAGTACGGTACGTGCCCTCCACCACGACATCCGCCTCCGCGAACCCCGCGTCGATGTTGCCCTTGTCGATGGACAGGGCCTTGAGGATGATGCCGGAGCTTTCCGGGTCGAGGACGGGCTCTTCGGACTCGTATTGGATGACGACGCTGGCCGCGAGCAGTGTCTCGCGATCCGCATGCGCGAGCAACACGATGGGCTCGGCAAAATGCCGCACCTCGGTCTCGACGAG
>JAYVNZ010000015.1:0-3411 GCA_043758185.1 Gemmatimonadaceae bacterium
GCGTGCGGAAGTGCTTGCCGGCGACGCACGGACTCCCATGTACGTCGCCATCGATGGCGTGCTGGCCGGCGTCATTGCCGTGGCGGATCCCATCAAGGACACGTCGCGAGAGGCTATTGCCCTGCTCCATGCCATGGGTCTCGAGGTGGTGATGCTCACCGGCGACAACCAGCGCACGGCCGATGCGATCGCGCGCCAGGCCGGCATTGATCGCGTGGTGGCGGGCGTGCTGCCTGCCGGCAAGGTGGCGGAGATCGTGCGGCTGCAGGCCGCGGGGAAGGTGGTGGCCATGGTGGGCGATGGCGTGAACGACGCTGCGGCCATGGCGCAGTGCATCGGCATCGCGATGGGCACCGGCACCGACATCGCCATCGAGGCCGCAGACGTTGTGCTCATGCGCGGCGATCTGCGCAGTGTGCCACAGGCCATCATGCTGACCCGCCGCACCATGCGCACCATGAAGCAGAACCTGTTCTGGGCCTTCATCTACAACGTGATTGGCATTCCTGTCGCTGCGGGCGTGCTTTATCCGGCATTCGGGTTGCTGCTCAGTCCCATTCTCGCCAGCGCGGCGATGGCGTTCAGTTCCGTGAGTGTGGTGGCGAACAGCCTGCGGCTGCGCGGCATGTCGGTGCAGTGATCCCTCGTTGTGCGGATTGAACCTTTGTTGTGCGGATCGACCTTTTGTCGTCCTGAGCGAAGCCAGGGACCGGCTTTTTGTCCTGCTTTTTCAAGAGTGATGCTATGAACGCGAAGCGGACAACCCTTGCCCCCGCCGTCGCCGCGGCACGTGTCATCGAGTGCGGCTGCGGCGTCCCCGCCGATACCGGTTCCCGCACCGCGGTCGCCGTTGACCCCGATGCCAAGGAGCGCAATCGCAAGCGCCTCCGTCGTATCGAGGGCCAGGTGCGCGGGCTCCAGAAAATGGTCGACGACGACCGCTACTGCGCCGACATCATGACGCAGATCGCCTCGGTGCACGAGGCCCTGCGGTCGGTTGGCCGCGAACTGATGCGCAATCACCTGAAGCACTGCGCCACAGCTGCGATCATGGCCGGTCCCGAACAGGCGGAGCCCATGTACGACGAACTGGTGAAGCTGCTGTATACGCACAGCCGGTAAGGGCGAGCCAGCGAACATCGTCATTGCAAGTGGGCAGACCATCACGCTGAGCCAGGAGTGGTGTTTCCTGGCAACCACAAGGTGACGGGCACGCTGACGCTCGGCGGCGACTTCACGGTCGGCGGACTGCTGCTGATGCAGAACGTGGCGGACCGGCGGACGGTCACGGGCAACACGGCGTTCCAGGGCGCTGACGAGAACGGGTATCTCAGCGAGGGCGTGGTGGAGTTGAAGGGCAACTTCGTGCAGCGGGCAACGAACGCCAATTCCTATCGCGCGACCGGCACCCACCTGACGCGGTTCACCGGTGGCGCCGCGCAAACGATCACCTTCGAGTATCCCAGCATCGACAACAGCCGGCGTGACGTTCACCGATCCCATTCGCAATACAGGTCCGGATGCGAACAGCTTCCGCGATCCGGTCACTGGAATTGCGCACAAGGCGAGCGACTTGGCCCTGTCCCTCGGCACGTTCACCCCGCACCGCTCTCCGCTCGGCCTCGTGTTCGACACGCGCAACGAGCTGCCCGACCGGTTTCGGGGTACTGCGTTCATACTTGGATGGACAGCGGGCTTCACGACCAGCGAGGGTCCCACCGGACCCTTTCTCGATGCCAGCGAGGACTTGCTCCAGCTCGTGCTCACGCGTGCTGGCGACAGCTATCGGACCACTGCGCGCCGGCTGGTGTGTGGGTTTCACGGACCGGTGGACGCGGACATCCTGAACGGGAAGCTGTACGTCCTCGAGTTCGAGAGCGGCGCGATCTGGGAGATAACGCTGCCCACGGGGAGCGAAGCCGCACGCACCGATTGCGTCACGCTGCCCTGACACCGGCAGCGGCGCAAGCTGATGAATCCTTTCCAGCCCTCGCAAATACAAATTTTTAGGTATATGCTTTGGCCGAAGGGAGGAATCACTGCTGGAGCGCGCGAGGACCCCGCATGCCTTTCGCCGGTCGCACGACCTGTTTCCCGGCAGTAGCACGACTGTTCACCGCCGTCGCCCTGGTTTCGGCCGTGCCGCTCAGCGCACAGAACGTCGTGGTGCTCCGTGCCGCGGGCGGCGGGCGCATGCAGGTGGCATCTGGCGCGACACTGACGGTGCCGCTCGTGGCCGACATGAGTGCGGCCGGGGGCGTGGGCCTCTCCTTGATCGCCACGGGCGTCAGCTGGGACAGCAATCGCCTCAGGTTCGATTCTGTCCGGACGGGAAATTTCGGCGCGATCCAGACGGGTACGCAGAATGCCGCGAGTGGGAGCGTGTCCGTGGCGCGGCCATCCGGCACGATCACGACGACCACGGTGACGGTGGCGACGCTGTACTTCACGGCCGTGCCCGGGTCTGGGGGCACCACGCTGTCACTCACTCCCACCGCCGCCGAGGATGCATCCGGCTTCGGCATCCGCTCCCTCGTTCGAATATTGAATCTCGATGTCTGCGCTGCCATTACCGGAGTATGGGGCGATACCAATGGCGACAGTGCAGTCAACATCATCGATGCGCAACAGTTGGCGCGCTACACGGTTGGCCTCGGCGTGTCCGACTCTGCGTCGGCCACAACGCGCGGTGACGTGAGCGGTGACAACGTAGTGAACATCATCGATGCGCAGCAGATCGCGCGATTCAGCGTGGGATTGAGCGCGGGTGCGCGGGTCAATACGCCGGTGGCCGTTCAGCCCACCGCCGCTTCACTGATCATCGCGTCCGTGTTGGATGCCACGGCCGGCGCCGTGAATCCGGGGGTGCCGGCGAACATTGGCGCGCTGTCAGTAGGGCGGCAGGCGCAGGTCCGGCCGCTGGTACGCGATGCCGGCGCTGCGGATATCACCTCGTGCGCCATCATCACCTACACCTCGAACAATCCGTCTGTCGCGACCATTTCCGCGGGCGGGTTGGTGAACGCGATTTCTGCCGGCGCTGCGACGTTCACTGTTGCCAGCGGTGCGCAGAGCGCAACGGTGTCGGTGACGGTCGGCGCCACATTCGCGACGAACTCGTGGACTAATGCTGTCGGGGGTCTGTGGCGCGTTGCTTCGAATTGGAGTCTCAACCGGGTGCCCACCTCAGGCGATTCGGTCATGATCGGGATGGCCGGCACGTACACCGTTACGCTTGACACCAATGTGACGGCGGCGCGCATCGTGGTGGGCGGGGAAAGCGGGAAGCAGACGCTCTCGATGTCTTCGAACACACTAAATGTGAATGGTACGCTCACGGTGGCGCCGAGCGGCGCGCTGTCTTTGCTGAGCAGCACGTTGAACGGTGCGCTCGACAACCAGGGGGTCGTC
>JAYVNZ010000016.1:0-17537 GCA_043758185.1 Gemmatimonadaceae bacterium
CCACAACCAGAACGCGCAGCGCGAGCAGCAGCAGGTCCCGAGGCCGTGTTGCCATGCGGCTCACGAGTGCGCGCTGCTCCGGGATGAAGCGGGCGGTCGGCAGCAGGTATGCGGCGGGATGATGCCGGGCCACGAGGTGCAGCACCACCATGGTTGCGGCCGAAATGCCCCCAAGCGCAAGCGCCCACGGCGCAAGGAAGGTCATGCGCCCCGGCGCGCTGACTCGCCCGCGATGCGGCGCACCAGGTGCTGCGCGGGTTCGTCGGTGAGCGCGCGCACGTATCGGATGCCGGCGGCGCGAATGGCCACGGCGGTGTCGTCCATCCATCGCGTGAATGCGTCCTGATATCGAGCACGAAGGCCGCCCGCCAGCAACCGGCGTGTCGTTTCGGACTCCGGATCCACCGCGAGCAGCGCGCCACCGGGAGGCTGCAGCTCATCGAGCGCCACCAGGTGCACAACGATGACCTCGTCGCTGGACGCAACGCGCACGGCAGCGGCGGCAATCGTGGAAGCAGCGTCGCCAAGCAGGTCGGTGATGACCACAACGCGTGAGGCGCGCGCGCTGGTGACGAGGGGCGCCAGCGGTGCGCTGCCTGATGGCGTGGTGGCGTCGAGCGCGCGCATCATCTCCAGCAACACGCTGCGTCGCGCGCGAGGTGCCAGGGAGGGCTGGCCCGCGCCCGCGATGGTGAGGCCAACCGGGTCCGCCTCGGAATGCGCCACGGCGGCGAGCCCCACCGCCACCTCGCGCGCGAGCCGCCACTTGTCCAGCGCCGGCTGCGGAAACGCCATGGACGCCGACGCATCGACGATCATGCCGGTGCTGAACGTGGCCCGGTCAGTGGTGAGGCGCACATACGCGCGATCGCTGCGCGCCAGCAGCCGCCAGTCCACCCGCCGCGGATCATCGCCCTGCCGGTACGGGCGGAACTCACTGAATTCCGACGAGTTGCCGGTGAGCCGAGAGGGATGCGCGCCGAGGGTGGCGCCGCCCACGCGTCGCGCCGCGGGCCAGCGAACGCCGCGCACGGCGTCGAGCAGCGCGCCGTACGGGCCGGCGGACACCTAGAGCGCCAGCCCGCTCCGCGGCGGGGCCACGCGCTCCAGCACGTCGGCAATCACGCGCTCGGGCGTGAGGCCTTCTGCTTCTGCCGCGAAACTGGCCAGCACGCGGTGGCGCAGCACGGGCAACGCCACCCGCAGGATATCTTCCGGTGCCACCGTCGCACGTCCCGCGAGGAATGCATGGGCCTTGGCGCCAAGGATCAGTGCCTGCCCCGCGCGTGGACCCGCGCCCCAGCGCACCCCGCGCTTCACCAGCGGCGTTGCCGTGTCGTCATCAGGGCGCGTGGCACGTGCAAGCGACGACGCATACCGCAGCGCAGGCTCCGACGCCGCCACGTCGCGCACCGCGCGCTGGAGCGCCACCGCCTCCTCCGCACCGAGCACGGGCCGCAATGCCTGCTGTGCCGCGCCAGTGGTCGCACGCAGGATGGACACTTCGTCCTCGGCACTGGGATACCCAACGCGCACGTCGAAGAGGAAGCGATCGAGCTGCGCCTCGGGCAATGGATACGTGCCTTCCTGCTCGATGGGGTTCTGCGTGGCGAGCACGAAGAACGGCTCCGGCAGCCGCAGCGACTCGCCCGCGGCGGTCACGCGATGTTCCTGCATGGCCTCCAGTAACGCCGCCTGCGTGCGCGGTGGCGCACGATTGATCTCGTCCGCCAGCACGATGTTCGCGAAGATCGGACCGCGCACGAAGCGAAAGCTGCGTGCACCCGTTGCATGATCTTCCTCGAGGATCTCGCTGCCCGTGATGTCGCTGGGCACCAGGTCCGGCGTGAACTGAATGCGCCGGAAGTCCAGCGCCAACGCCTCGGCAATGGAGCGAATCATCAACGTCTTCGCCAGGCCGGGTACGCCCACCAGGAGCGCGTGTCCGCCGGCCGCCAGTGCCATCAGGATTTCGTCGAGCGCCGTTTCCTGCCCCACGATGCGCTTCTGCACTTCGCGCCGCAGCCGCAGCAAGGCCTCGCGCAACTCCGCAGGCGACGATGCCTCGGTTGTGCTGCCGTGCGCGGAAGACGCGGCCGATGTCGTCAGCGGACGGGACGCCGGCGGCGGTGCGTCAACAGGAAGATGGAACCGTCGGTGGCGCCAGCGGCAGTGAGCGATACGCCCTCGTCGAGCACTTCCCAGCCGTGGTGCTTCACGACGAAACCACTGGCTGGCTCGCCTGTGGGAAACAGTGCGTCGAGCGCGGCGGCCTTGAGCGTGGCAACCGACTGCGATGGCGACACCACCGCCTTCACGGTGTCCCACACCTCCGGCATCTCCACCCGCACGGTGATGGTCGCCTCGCCAGGCGCCGCGAGCTGGAGCGCCGTGCCGCGCGCGCGCAGCTGCGTCACGAACGGCGCCGTCATGCCATCACCTGCGCCGGCGCGGTGGGCGCTGCAAGCACGCCCGCGCTCTCGACATCCGGCAGCGTGGTGAGGAACCGCGCAATCTGCATGTCAAACAGGTACGACGATCCGGTCACGAGGGTCGCGCCATCGCGCACCAGTGCGGCGATGATCAGCTCTTCGCCCCCCTGCCCGCGAAACGTCACGTGCGTGGCGTCCTCCTGCTCCAGGAACGCGGCGTACAGGCTGTTGCGGCGCGAGAAGAAGGCCTTCGCACGCGTCAGCACTTCAGCTGGCGCGAGCGGAGTGCGGAACTCCTGCATGGTGGTCTGGGACGGTTTCATGACGTCGCGGTGCTGGGACACGATGGCACCGCATCCATCGGAAATGGACGCGGCGGAAGCATGGGTGAAGGGTAATCAGCAGCAGGCGAACATGGCGAGGCGGCAGCAGACCAGCCCCGGGACCTGTCACATCGCGGCGTCCAACCGGCTCATGTCCAGGGGCAGCTCAACGCGAAATGTGGATCCCTCGCCCTGCGCCGACTCCACGTAGATCTCGCCGCCCAGCAGGCGCGCCAGCCGCTGCGCCAGTGCGAGCCCCAGCCCCGATCCACCGTACCGGCGCGTGTTGGACCCATCCACCTGGCGAAACTCCTCGAACACCTGCTGGTGCATGGCCTCGGGAATACCAATCCCCGTGTCCACTACGCGGTACTCCACTCGCCCGTTGCGCGACGAGGTGGACACGCGCACTTCACCCGCGGGAGTGAACTTGTACGCATTGCTGATGAGCGCCACCAGCAGCTTGGCAATCATGCGCTTGTCGCTCACCATCATCACGGATCCTTCCGGCTCGCTGACGCGCAGGGCCACGCCATCCGCGCGGCCACGCGTGGCGGAGATGGCCTCGTGGAGCGGGTCGCGGATGTCGAACGCCGTCATGGCCGTGTCCAGCACGCCCCGCTTCAGCGTGGTGAGCTCCAGCAGGTTCCCGATGAGGTCCAGCAGCTGGTGGCTGGAGATCTTCACCTGCGCCAGGTGCTGGCGCTGCTCCGGCGTGACGGGCCCGGCCAGCCCTTCCTCCATCAGCGAGAGGTAGCCCATTACCGCCGTGAGCGGCGTGCGCAGCTCGTGCGAGATGTTGGCAAGGAATTCATCCTTCACCCGCCGCGCATCGAGGAGGGCCGCATACTGCCGCTCGAGTTCCGCGTTGGACTCGATGAGCGCCGCGTTCGCACGCCGCAGGTCGTCGATGAGCCGCGCCTTCTGCGCGGTCGCCGCCATCTGGTCCGCCACCATGCGCAGCAGCGAGCGGGTTTCCGAGCTGATCGTGCCTTCCTTGCCGAAGTAGAAGGCCACCGCGCCCAGCACGCCATCGCCGGTCTGGAGGGGAAGCGCGACGATGGCGCGGAAGCCGAGTTCGTTGGCCACCTCCGCCCAGTCTTCCAGCGACGGGTCGGACAGCACGTCCGGCACCTCGATGACGCGACGCTCCGCCGCGGCTTCGCCGCTGGGACCAAAACCGAGTCGCACCCGCATTTCGCCCAGGAAGGGCGCGAATCGCGGAGGCCAGTTGTGCACTGCGGCCAGCCGCATCAACTCGGACGCGCCATCGATGAGGTACACGCAGGCGAACGAGGCGCCCACGAGCGGGCTCACACGATCGAGCGCGAACTGGAACACTTCCTCGGGCTGGTCGGCCGTGAGGAAGGCGTGGACGATCTCGCGGATGGCGATCAGTTCGCGCAGCCCGGACTCGGATGTGTCGGCCGGACCGCGTAAACGTTCGCTCTGGAGCGGGGTGATCCTGGTCACAGTCGCCAATATGTGACCTAACCGCTTGCCGGGCCAGACGTTTAGGCAATCTCGCCCGGGAAGACACCCCAGATTGGCCCCCGTTGAAACATCTGATTATCCCTGCTTCGACGGCGGCGCGCGCAACGTGCGCACCTCCACACGATGCACGAGCACGGATGCCGGCGTCCCCACGACGTACGACACCGCATCGGCAACGTCCTCTGCCGTCAGCTTCCACGCGTCCGCCGCGGTGGGCACCTTCCCGCCGAACATCGTGGCCACACCGCCCGGCGATACCACCGACACCTTCACGCCGCGGTCGCGCGTCTCCAGCAGGAGCGACTCCGCCCACGCGGTCACGAACGCCTTGGTGGCGGCGTAACAGGTTCCCCCCACGAACGCACTCCGCCCGCTGATCGAGCCAATGGTGCACACGTGTCCAGCCCCGCGGTCCATCATGCCCGGCAGAACGGCCCGCGTCACGTGATACAGCGCATTCACGTTCAGCGCGATCATCCGGTTCCAGTCGGTGGGAGTGAGCTCGAGCAACGGCTTCGTCACGCCGATTCCGGCGTTGTTCACCACGACGTCCGCGTGCATTCCACCCAGCTCCTCGTCGATGCGCGTCGCATCCGTGAGGTCGAGTGGATAAACGCGACACCGGCCACCAGCCGCGGCAACCTCCACCGCCAGACCGTTCAGTGCCGCCTCGTCACGTGCCACCGCGACGATCTCGTACCCGTCGCGGGCCAGCCGATGGCACACCGCGCGGCCAATACCCCGCGACGCACCCGTGACCAGGGCAACCTTGCCGTGAGCGTGGCTCACCGGACAGCCCCACCGCATACCGGTGCCGCGCCTGACACATTGACCCGACTCGCACGATGGACCCGCATGTCGCCCTCGTTGTTGTGGTTCACTCGCACACCCTGCACGGAGTATTCCCGCACCCGCAGCGCCAGCGCTAACTTGGTGCGCGACGCTCCACTCGCCCTCTCATCCAAGCAGATGTCCACCCTGCCCGCAATCGGATTCATCGGCACCGGCGTCATGGGACGCAGCATGGCGTTGCACCTTTTGGGCGCGGGCTTTGCCGTGGCGGTCCACAATCGCACGCGGGACAAGGCGCAGGACCTGCTCGACGCGGGAGCCACATGGCATGACTCCACCGCGAGTGTGGCACGCGCGTCCGACGTGGTGATCACCATGCTTGGCTTTCCTGCCGACGTGGAGGACACCTACCTGGGCTCCAGCGGCGTCATCGCGAACGCTCGCGCCGGCAGCCTGCTCATCGACATGACGACATCGAGCCCCGTGCTCGCACGCCGCATTGCCGAGGCGGCGCAGGTGCGCGGGCTGGACGCGGTGGATGCGCCGGTGTCCGGCGGCGACGTCGGCGCCCGCGCGGCGACGCTCGTCATCATGTGCGGCGGCCATCAACCCGCCTTCGATCGCGCGCTGCCCCTGCTCCAGCTGCTCGGCAAGAACGTCGCACGGCTTGGCCCGCCCGGCTCCGGCCAGCATTGCAAGATGGCCAACCAGATTGCGGTGGCGGTGGGAATGGTGGCGTGGTGCGAGGCGCTGGCGTACGCGCGCAAGGCCGGGCTCGACCCGGTCGCGGTGCACGCGAGCATCAGCGGAGGCGCAGCCGGCAGCTGGGCCATGACGAACCTCGCGCCTCGTGCGCTGGCCGACAACTTCGCGCCGGGCTTCTACGTGAAGCACATCCTGAAGGACATTCGCATTGCCGTCGAGAGTGCGCGGGAACTCGGGCTGGACATTCCCGGAATGCGCGGCGCGCATGAGTTGTACGATCGCGTGGCAGCGCTGGGCTGGGAGGAGTTCGGCACGCAGGTGCTCTACCGGCTCTACACCACGCAGTAACTACGCGAGCATGCGCTCGATGCTGCGGATCAAGGGGGCGAAGCTCAGCGCCTTGCCCGTGACACGCAGCGCCTGCTCGTGCGCGAGTTCGCGCTGTCCCTCGCCCAACAGCGCTTCCACCATCCACGGCCCGCAGCGCGGATTGCGCCACCAGTCCGCGTCGTAGCGCTCCACGAGCGTTTCCGTGAGCAGCGCCTGGTG
The DNA here is from genome assembly GCA_043758185.1 of Gemmatimonadaceae bacterium. Classification (GTDB taxonomy): domain Bacteria; phylum Gemmatimonadota; class Gemmatimonadetes; order Gemmatimonadales; family Gemmatimonadaceae; genus AG11. The sequence goes on from JAYVNZ010000016.1 coordinate 6,296, forward strand.
CTGCCATGCGCGCAGGTAGCGCGCCGAATAGAAACGGGGGTCCACATCCACGAAGGCGTCGGACGGCCCGTACTGGAATGACGTCGCCTTTGTCAGCAGCTCCACATACAGGTCGGGCAACGCGTCCCACGAGACGTCTCCGCCATACAGCTGGGTCTCGTAGATCAGCTTCGCGCAGTAGCGACGCAGGAAGTGCAGTTCCTCGAAGCCGGCGCTGCGCAGGAAAGCGGGCGTGTGCTTGCGCTCCAGCCCCGTATAGCGGCGCAGCCAGCCCGCGTCCTGCATGAGGTGGTCGAAGAGCATCGCGAACCCCTCGGTCACCGAGTTGTCACCCATGTAGCGGAACTCCATGGGCAGCTCCGGACGCATGTGCGCGAAGTGCAGCGCATGCCCGTACTCGTGCAGGAAGGTGTTCCAGTCCGTCTGGCCGCCGTGCGGACGCAGCACCAGGTACACCTCGTCCGGCACCCTGACAGCCGCGCAGAATGCGCGCGCGCGTTTGCCTTCGCGCTCGCCCGTGTCGAAGATGATGTGCCCGCCGACGTCCGAGTCGATCCCCATTTCGCCAACCTGGCGGCGAATGGTGGTCTCCATGTCACGCTCGGGAAAGAACTCGTCGAACTCGCGCGCCCGGAACAGGGCGCGCGCGTCGGCGCGCGTGGTCTCGCGCAGCTCCATGCCCAGCACGCGCTTCACCGCCGACGACGCCACGTCGTCCCACATGGCCTGCGTGTCACGCAGCATGGCCTCGCACTCCTGACGCAGCGACGCCAGCGAAATGCCGCTGAGCAACTCCCACGTGGCGTTGTACCCAGCCGCGATGCCGATCGATTCCGTGATGTCGCGTTCGCGCTGGAACCGCTCCTTCTTGAGCGGTGCAAGCCCCTGCTCCACGATGGCCGCCCGCGCCGATTCCATCATGCCCCGCTCGGCCCGGTCGGTGCTGTTCGCCATCTCGATGGCCACGCGCTGGTAGGGAATCTCGCGCCCATCAGCGAGGCGGATGATGGCGTCGTTCTCCCAGGCAATCTCCCGCTCGTCCAGGGGTGCCAACTGGCGGCTGCTCTGCGACTCGACCTGCCAGTCCAGCAGGATGCGCGCGGATCGCCAGTCGTCGCTGCCCTCTGCGCTCCCCGCGAGCATCTCGCGCGCCACCTCGAGCGAGTCCTCCGTGAAAAGGGCCTTGTACTTCGCATACAACGGCTGGATCTGCGCGTCGGCCTTGAGCCCGCTGAGCGACAGGTAATATTCGCGCGACAGCTCCTGCGTGAACGCCTCACCCTCGCGGCGCAGGCGTTCCACCGACATCGGCTCACTCATCCGGGCAGTCGCTCCGTCAGGTAGCCGAGCACCGCATCAGCCGAGATGCGGTCCTGCTTCAGGGTGTCGCGGTCACGAACGGTCACGGTGCCATCCGTCACGGAGTCCGTGTCGACGGTGACGCAGAACGGCGTGCCCACCTCGTCCTGTCGCCGATACCGCTTGCCAATGCTGCCCGTCTCGTCGTAGTCCACCGGAAAGTGCGGACGCAGCGACGCGGCAAGGCGATGCGCCATCTCCGGCATGCCATCCTTCTTGGTGAGCGCGAACACGGCCGCCTTGATGGGCGCGAGCGACGGATGCAGCCGCAGCACCGTGCGACCCTCGGCCTCTCCCTCCACCGTTTCCTCGCGATAGGCGTTCACCAACGCGGCCAGCGTCGAGCGGTCTGCACCCACGGACGTCTCGATCACGTAGGGGAGGTAGCGCTTGTTGTTCGGCTGGTCGTAGTACTCGAGCTTCTTGCCCGAGAATTCCTGGTGCCGGCCAAGATCGAAGTCCCCACGGTTGTGGATGCCCTCGATTTCCTGGAAGCCGAGCGTGCCACCGAAGTCGAATTCGATGTCGAACGCGGCGCGCGCATAGTGCGCCAGCTCGCTGCCTTCGTGCTGGTGGTAATTGAGCCGCTCCGGCGCGAGACCAAGCGATTGATGCCATGCCATGCGCTCGGCCTTCCAGTACTCGAACCACTGCATGTCCTGTCCCGGCTCGACGAAGAACTGCATCTCCATCTGTTCGAACTCGCGCGTGCGGAAGATGAAGTTGCCCGGCGTGATCTCGTTGCGAAACGCCTTGCCGATCTGCGCGATGCCGAACGGCACCTTCTGCCGCGTGCTGCCCTGCACGTTCAGGAAGTTCACGAAGATGCCCTGTGCCGTCTCGGGACGCAGGTACACCGTGGATGCACTCTCCTCCACCGGCCCCATGAACGTCTTGAACATGAGGTTGAACATGCGCGGCTCGGTCAGCTGGCACTGCTCCGCCTCGCCGGGCCGCTTGCTCGGCTTCTGGGGACAGCGCGCGTCCTCGAGCTTGTCGGCGCGGAAGCGGCCCTTGCAGGTCTTGCAATCCACGAGCGGGTCCGTGAATCCCGCGACGTGACCGCTGGCTTCCCATGTCCGGGGGTGCATGAGGATGGCGGCGTCCAGGCCTTCGACGTCGTCGCGCATGCGGACCATGGCCTTCCACCACTGATCCTTGAGATTCTTCTTGAGCTCCACGCCCAGGGGCCCGTAATCCCACACCGAACCTGTACCCCCATAAATTTCGGAGCTCTGGAAGATGAAGCCGCGTCGCTTGGAGAGCGACACGAGCTTGTCCATCACATCTGGCTGCGAGCTGGGGGGCATCGGACGGTCGAAGAGGGTCGGGCATTTGTCGTCCTTATCGCAGCGAAGGACCTGCTTTCGCCATCAGGCGGAAGAGCGGGTCCTTCGCTGCGCTCGGGACGACAGACGTCCAAAAAACTTACTCAGGTGTCGAGTTCTGCGCTCAGGACTGGCGGGGGCGGCGTGGGTCGCCCGAGGATTCGCGCGACGATCATGTCGCCGTGGAACCGTCCGTTTTCGATGAACACCTTGTTGGCATCGAAGCCCGCCACCACCACGCCCGCAATGAACAGCCCCGGCATGGCGGTCTCGAGGGTCTCCGCATCGTGCGCGGGAATTCCGGTATCGGGATCGATGGGCACGCTGGCGCTGCGCAACAGCTCCGTGTTGGGTGCGAAGCCGGTCATCACATAGACAAAACGGGCCGCCACCCGCTCCTCTGCGCCTCCCGACTGCAGCGTCACCGCTCCGGGCGCGATGCTCGCCACACGGCTGTTCCACCGCAGCATGATGGCACCCTCCTTCCCCCGGTTCTGCACGTCCGGCAGCACCCAGGGCTTGATGCGCTTGTCGAAGTCCGGCCCGAAGTGCACCAGGGTTACGCGAGCGCCGGCACGCCACAGGTCGAGCGCGGCTTCCGCGGCGGAATTCCCGCCGCCCACCACCACCACATCCTGGTCGAACGCCTCGTGCCCCTCGTGGTACACGTGACGGACATGCGGCAAGCTCTCGCCGGGCACGTGGAGGTAGTTGGGCGAGCCGAAGTACCCGGTGGCCACCACCACTGATGGTGCGTGCGTAATGCACTCGATTCCATCTGCCGTCACCGAATGCACGGCCCACGAGTCCTGCACTCGTTCCAGCCGCACGACGCGTTCATATTGCCGCACATCCAGCCGGAAGTGCCGCACGATTGCGCGATAGTACGACAGCCCATCACGACGCGATGGCTTGTCCGTGGATACCACAAACGGAATGCCGCCAAGCGACAGCTTCTCCGCCGTGGAAAAGAAGCTCACGTAGTACGGATACTGCGTGATGGTGCTCACGACAGACCCCGCATCCAGCACCACGGCCGACAGTCCGGCGCGTTGCGCGGAGATGGCGGCGGCGAGGCCGCAGGGCCCCGCGCCGACGATCACGACGTCAGGCATGGATCACAGCCCGATGATCTGGTCGCGCCGAGTACCAACGCTCACGTAGGTGATGGGCGCCTCGCAGAGTACCTCGACGCGATCGAGATACGCGCGCGCCGCGGATGGCAGGTCGGCCAGCGTGCGCGCATCGGCGGTCGAACGCTGCCATCCGGCGAACGTCTCGTACCGCGGCACCACCTTCTCCAGCGCCAGCACGTCGCTCGGAAACTCCTCGTGGAGTTCGCCGTCCACCTCGTAACCCGTGCAGAGCTTCAGCTCGGCCAGCGTATCCAGCACGTCCAGCTTCGTCACGGCAAGGTCGCTCAACCCATTCACCCGCGTGGCATACTTCACCACCAGCGCGTCGAACCACCCACAGCGGCGCGCGCGGCCGGTGGTGGCGCCGAACTCGTTGCCCAGTGCGCGCACTTCGCTCTGGAGTGGCTCAGCGAACTCCGTGGGGAGCGGTCCATTGCCCACGCGGGTCGTGTAGGCCTTCACCACGCCGAGGACGCGGTCGATTGCCGTGGGCCCGATGCCCACGCCCACGGAGGCACCGCCCGCCGTGGTGTTGCTCGACGTCACGAATGGATACGTGCCGTGATCGATGTCCAGCAGCGATCCCTGCGCCCCTTCCAGCAGCACCGCCGCCTTCGACGTCACGGCGCGATGCACCGTGAGTCCCACGTCCTCGGCCAGTGGCAGCAGACGCACGGCCAGGCGCTCCAGTTGCGCCACCACGGCGTTGACGTCGATCACCTGGTCGGAGCCGTAGGCCGAGAGCCGGCGCTGCGCACTCTCGGCACCCTTGGCCACCACCTCGCGCAAGCGCGCTGGATTGCGCAGGTCGAGCACACGCACGCCTCGGCGCGCAATCTTGTCCTCGTACGCAGGTCCGATTCCTCGGCCCGTGGTGCCGATTGCCTTGCTGGACGCACTCACGCCATCCACCATCTTGTGGTAGGGCAGCACGAGGTGCGCGCGGTCACTCACGTACAGGCGACCCTCCACGTCCACGCCAGCTTTCACCAGGCCGTCGATCTCCTCGAACAGCGTATCCGGATCGAGCACGACGCCGTTGCCAATGGCACAGCGCACACCGGGATGCAGGATGCCGCTCGGGATCTGGTGCAGTACGAAGGTGCGGTCACCAAGGTCCACCGTATGACCCGCATTTGCGCCACCCTGGTAGCGCACTACCCAGTCCGCGCGCTCGGCCAGCACGTCCACGAGCTTGCCCTTGCCTTCGTCGCCCCACTGTGCTCCCACAACGACAATGACGCGTGATTCCGGACCGAACATGTTGCTCCCGAGCGTGTGGCCATGACCAACAAAAAACGCCCCGCTGGTGCGCGGGGCGTTGGCTGAATCTATTCGACGCGATGGTGAAGTCAAATTGCGTGAGCCCGTGGCCACGCGCGCAGCACGCAGGGCGGGCTTACACGATGGCCGCGAAGAGAATCCACGCCGCCATGCCCACGCCGATACCCACCTTCATCGCCGCAGCGAGCACCCGCCCGATCAGGGCGCCAGTGGCCACCCGCGTGGACGTCCCCCCATCACTCCCCCTCGACATCTCGAATACGAACGCACCCACGAACGCACCCACGAAGGCGCCGATGACAGAGCCAATGATGGGGAGTGGCACGCCCATGAACGCCCCGACCATCCCGCCAATCACGGCGCCCCAGCTCGCGCGGCGCGATCCGCCGTACTTGCGCGTGTACTTCGCCGTGAGCGTGAACTCGATCACTTCCGCCACGATGGCCAGGGCCGTCACGAGCAGCACGGTGAACAGGCCGATCGACCCCGGCACCAGGATGGAGTAGCCGAGTGCCGCAGCGGCAATGATCCATGTGCCCGGCATGCCGAACGGAATCATCGCCAATCCCAGCAGGAGCACGGCGGACAGCAGGAGCACATTCATGGTCAGGCGCCTCCGCGGCGCGGGCGAAGAATTACGCAGTCTGATCGCGCGGCATGCCTCTCGAGCGTGCGCACCCGACAGTATACACCGCACGACTCCTGATGACGCATGCAGTTGGGAGCGCACCAGCAACACAGCGCCTTGCGCCATCTCCACATCGTACGCGTTGGGCTGATGGGAAGTGTCAGCACGCAGGGAGCCATGCGGCAATACGCCGCCGTTCCTATTCCGCCAGCACCGCCGCCGATCGGGCGAGCACGTCCGCAACCAGCGCGATCGATGAACCGCGCAGGTTCGCGAGCGAGTCACGCGAGGTGTGGACGCGGCCGAGCGTTGCCACCGAGCCATGGCTCACCGTCACCGCCTGCCAGCCCGCCGCCGCCAGTGCGGTGGAATCGGTGAGCAATCCGAGCGGCATCATGCGCGCACACTGGGGTGTGCCACCCTCCGCATGCGCGGCGCCCTGCACCGCGGCCAGCACGCGTCGCGGTGCCGGCCGGTTGTACATGATCACCAGGGATCCCTGGTCATCCACCCCGTCGCAGTTGAGCGCGATGCCCGGTGGGCGATCACGCGCCCATGCGTGCGCGCCCGCGAGCCCCAGTTCTTCCGCACTCGGAAGCAGGACGCCAACCGAGGCGTGGCGAGACAGCAGCGCGGCTGCTGCCAGCACCGCCGCCACGCCCGATGCATTGTCCACCGCGCCATCCGAGCGCGCACCCACGACACTCGCCATCACAGGAAGTGCCCCGACCACTGCGAGCACGATGGCGCTCCAGGCGATCACTCGCGAGGGCGTGCCGCCCAACGTCAGCAGGAGTGCCGCGACGGCGAGCACCAGCGCTCCAGCGAGCAATGTCACGCCCACAGCGCGCGCGGCGGATGGAACGGGTTGCGACTTGCTGTCGAGGTGCGCCACGAGCCACACGCGCGGCTCGCTCGCGCCGCGCGTGGCGACGAGGTTGCGCGACTCTGCGCGCAGCCACGGAGCGGTGAGGACGCCTGTCCGCAGCATCCATCGCGCAAACAGCGACGTGCACGCAACGCCGAGTGCCATCACCACGATGGCGTTTCGCGGTGCACCAGCCAGCAGCAGTCCGCTGCACGTCACGACCGTTGCGCCGAGCACCGCGCCTGCAATCGGGGTTGCGTACCGTCCCGGAAACGCCGAGTAGCCGAATCTCTCATCGGCGACGGTGTAACCAAGGTCGCGAAGCACCTCCGCGCAGTATGCACGTGCGGCCGACTCGGCCGCTCCGCCAGCCGGCCGAGCTTCGCCGGCCAGCGCGAGCAGGTGCTCTATTCCGCTCTGCAGCCGGCCCTCACGAGATCAGACGGCGCTCACGAGGTGTGCCGCCTTGCGGCCCTCGTTGCGCATGAGATCCAGGAGGGTCGCGTGCCGTGCGGGATCCAGCGGCTGGAGCGGCGGTCGCGGTGCGCCTCCGGCCAGTCCCACGTGGTCCATTGCGGCCTTCACACCCGCCACACCCATTCCGCCAACGATGTTCGCCGCCAGTGGCGTCAGCAGGGTCTGTGCATGTGCCGCGGCCGCCTCGTCACCGCTCTGCCACGCACGCCATACGTCGAATGAGCGCTCCGCCGCAAACAGGCTGACCGCAAGGATTCCTCCATGCGCCCCCATTCGCAGCGCCTCGCCGAACAGCACCCCACTGCCCGTGAGCACGTGGAACGCATCGCCCTGCGACTGGAGATATTGCGCAAACAGCGATGCGTCGCCCGAACTGTCCTTCATGCCGATGATGTTGTCGTGCACGGCGAGTTGCGCCACCACGTGCGGCGGCACGGCGAAGTGCATGTACTTGGGAATCGTGTACAGCAGCACCGGCACAGGACTGGCATCCGCCACCGCACGATAGTGCGACACCAGGGCGTCGGGGGTCATGGCCTCGCCGTAGTAGTGGGGGGCCACAACCAGCACGCCGTCTGCGCCCCGTTCGGCAGCGGCACGCGTGCGGGCAATCGTCGCGCGGGTCGATTCGGCCCCCGTCCCCACGAGGAGCGTGGAGTCGCGCGACAGTTCGCGGCGCGCCCGGTCCACGAGCGCGTTGCGCTCCGCGTCGTCGAGCAAGGCGGCTTCACCAGTGGAGCCCGTCACGACGATACCGCACGCACCTCCGGTCACGTGGGCGCGCAGGTTGGATGCGAATGCGTCGAGGTTCACGTCGCCCCGTGCGTCGAAGGGCGTGACGACGGGCGCCAGGATCCCACGCAGCGTGATCATTGGCCCATGAAGTCGAAGCCGCCAGTGGTCATGCCGTCTATGCCGCTGGGTGCCGCGTCTGGGCCGGGGGCTGCCACTGGCACGGCTGCCGCCGCCTCCGCCGCGGCGACGGCCGCGGCGCTCGTGTGCGTCGATACCCGCCGAAACATCTGCATCTTGAGCGAGAAGTCGGACGGATTGGTGGAGGCAGACATCGCGGTGTCGAACGTGACGGTGCCGTCGTGCACCAGGTCGGCGAGGTGCTGGTCGAACGTCTGCATGCCGTACTGGTCGCGTCCATCCTCGATGTAATCACGAATCTCGCCGATACGCTTGCCGTCGGCGATCATGTCGCGCACGGCAGGCGTGACGATCAGGATTTCCGCCGCCACCGCGCGGCCGTTGCCGTCGGCACGCGGCAACAGCCGCTGTGACACCACGGAGGTGAGCGTCTCGCTGAGGCGGATGCGCACCACATCCTGCTCCTCGGGAGGAAACATCGCCATGATGCGCAGGATGGTGCTCTGCGCATCCGGCGTATGCAGCGTTGAGATGAGCAGGTGGCCGGTCTCGGCAGCCTTCATCGCGGTGTCGATCGTCTCCGCATCGCGCATTTCGCCGATCATCACCACATCGGGATCCTGACGCAATGCGGCGCGGAGGCCCATCTTGAAGTCCAGCGTGTCCTGGCCAATCTCGCGCTGCGTGATGGCGCTCTGCATATCCGTGTGCAGGAACTCGATGGGATTCTCGAGCGTGAGGATGTGCCGGTTCTCGTGCTGGTTGATGTAGTTGACCATGGCCGCCATCGTGCTCGACTTGCCCGAGCCCGTGACGCCGGTGACCAGCACCATTCCGCGTTCTGCCTGCGCCACTTTCTCCAGCGCAGCAGGGAGCCGCAGCTTCGCGAACGTGGGCACCTCGAAGGGAATCACGCGCATGACGATCATGAAGCTCGAGCGCTGCTTCATGATGTTGACGCGAAACCGACCGATGCCCGGCGACGCCCAGGAGCAGTCGTAGTCCATGATCTTGTCGATGCGCGCCTTGTCGTCCTCGTTCGTCATGAGGTGCAGCGCGATCGTGCGGGTCTGGTCCGGCGTGAGTGCCTGCTTCGTGAGCGGCACCAGCTTGCCATTGATGCGGGCGCGGAAGACGTCCCCCGCCTTGATGTGCAGATCCGACGCGCCGCGGTCGACCGCGGCCTTGATGATGCGTTCCATGAATCAGTATCCTGCCGTCTTGTCGACGACGTTGCGCAGCGGTACTCCCGTCACGTACCGTCGCCAATTGTCGAGAAAGAGTTCGAGTTGCCTGGGCCAGAAACGCCCGGGAGATACGGGCGACACGTGGGGCACCACCAGCACCGATCGAAGCTGCCATAGTCGGCTCATCGTCGCCAGTGGTTCCTGCCGGAAAACGTCCAGCACCGCACCGCGCAGGCGGCCGGCGTCCAGCAGGTCCGCCAGTGCCTCCTCGTCGAGCATCGCGCCCCGCGCCACATTCACCACGATGCAGTGTCGCGGCAGCATCTCCAACCGCGAGCGGGTCATCAGTTCGGCCGTTTCCGCCGTTAATGGCGCCGCGAGCACGAGCGCGTCGGCCGTGGGCAGTTCGCGCTCGAGCGCGTCGAGGCCAGCGACCGCCGCGAAGCCCGGCGGCGCGCCCTGCTCCGGATGTCGCCGGATCCCCACACACGTTGCGCCAAGGCTCGAGAGCCGGCGTGCCACCTCGCCGCCCAGTCCTCCCGTCCCCACCATGAGCACCCGGGAATCACCCAGTTCGCGCAGGGGAGACTCGTCGGCAACGAAGAACGACTTGTTCCACTCCCCGCGCTGCTGCTGCGCGATGGCCACGTCCAGCCCGCGCATGAAGTACAGGAGGCTCGCGACGACGAATTCCCCGATGGGGGCTCCGTGAATGCCAGCGGAATTCGTGAGCGTGATGTCCGAGTGCGCGATGCCGGACTTGAGTACGTGGCCCACCCCGGCCGCGGCGGAGTGTACCCACCGAAGCGCACGCGCGGACTCGAACAGGTCACTGGTGAAGCCGAATCCGAAGTACGCCTCCGCGCGCGGAATCAACTGCATGGCCTCGTCGCTCGCACGCAGCGGCCCGTCACCGTCGGAACTCGTGGCAGCCGACACGATGGCCACCTCCCAGCCGGGTGGCGCGTCTGCACGAAGACGCCGTTGTGCCTCCGGCGTGATAGCCCAGTTCCGCGACGTCGACGCGAGGTCCGCCACCAGCAAGCGGCGCTCAGTCAACGTGCACTCCGTAGATGTAGTCGCGCTGGAGCAGCGCCGCCGTGGCAATCACGTACTGCCGTGCAGGCCCCGAGAGCTTCAATTCGAACGTGCGATCCTCCGGATGATCGAAGATCCGCTCGCCGTCCACGTTGATGCCGTGCGCGCGCAGCGCGGTACGGATGTCCTCGGAGGGGGTATCGATCCGCGCGCGGACCGTCGCACTCGCCACGCGCCTCGCGCGACGCACCCAGTGCTCCAGGCTGCCCAGTCCGGCCAGCACGAACGTGACCAGCAGCCCCGCGCCAATCCCCTCGACATAGAAGCCGCCGCCCACGGTCATGCCGATGGCCGCCACCACCCAGATGGTGGCTGCCGACGTGAGTCCGGTGACCATGCCCTGCGACTGCATGATGGTGCCGGCGCCGAGAAACCCGACGCCGCTCACGATCTGCGCCGCGATCCGGCCGGGGTCCCCGATGCGCACACCGTCCACCATGCCAATGCGCGTGGAGATGTCCATCAGCAACGCTGCGCCAATGCAGATGAGGATGTTCGTGCGCAACCCCGCCGGTTTTCCCGACAGCTCTCGCTCGAAGCCGATGACGCCGCCCAGGAGGACCGCCAGGCCAAGCTTCACCAGGAGGTCGAGGCGCAGGGTGCGCACGACATCCATCATGTCCGGCATGTTCATGTCAGGCGGGGCGGACATCACGGTGGCGGGCTCCTGCCCGCCGCCGGCTCAGAGCAGGTCGAGGTCTCGCACGTCGTCCCGCGTGGTCTCCGGCGAACTGTCGCCGTATGCCATGCTGCGCGCTTGACTCTCGGCTGCATCGATCGCCGCTTCGTCGGGCTCGGTGGGGGTGGCAAAGCTCCGGAATACCGTTCCGCTGCACTGTTGGCACGTGACGGCTGCCGGTACGTCCTCGGTGAAATATCGTTCCTTTCCGCACGTGAGGCACACCAGCGTCATCACGCCATCCGATCGCCTGTTCGCCATGCCTAGCTCGCTGTGTAGGTGCGGCAGTCAAGTGCAAGAGGCATGCGGGAGGCTGGAACGCTGG
>JAYVNZ010000017.1:0-16209 GCA_043758185.1 Gemmatimonadaceae bacterium
TCCACCACCTTCCGCATGGAAATCCTCTCTGCAGGCACAGCCTCGCTCCGGGTAGACGTCCGGGGGAGTTAGTACCTGCGGTGGGATCCTGCGTCCTCCGCGCATCCGCTGATCAGCTTGGAGCGAAATAGGTGATCAACATGGAGCGAAATGAGTGATCACCTTCCGCCGAAACGGGTGATCAACTTGGAGCGAAACGGGTGATCAACATCGAGCGAAATACGCAGCGTTGGTGCGCGCGAGCGCAAGGCCGTCTAGCTGGGAGGTTGACCAGCTGCGGATGAAGGTCCGGAAGTAGACAGTCGCTTAGTGGAATCAGCGAACGCTCGGAGGTCTCGAACGTCGTAGGCAACTGCCCTACCAAAGCGCGCATACGGCACCTTGCCGCCCTCGACGCGCCAGCGGGCAAGCGTCTGTGTGGCGACGCCTAGGAACTCTGCCGCTTCTGCTGCACGGAGATATTCGCGCATTCTACCCTCTTGGCTTTGAGCACGGTACGTCGGATGACGGGAAGCCATCCGCTACGTTGTGCCATCGCCCGAACAATCGCACGTCTCCTCAGCAAATGCGCCGCGTGCAATTACGGGAGTATTCCCGCCCAATTGTCCGACCTCTTGGGAGATGCGAGGCGACCTGCCTTCGCCTGCTTGATTCCCGTTCGCCTGGCGGATTCCGTCAGGCGGGCATCTCGGTGCAACGACTGGAGCAGTTGCTCGACAACCGCGCACACTCGATCAAAGGGCGAACTATAGGGCCGTGACCGAGGTCCACGCTTTGCGCACGCTGCATCGCGCTGGAAGTGCTGCCAATAAGCAGTTGCAATTCCAGTCGCGATTGAAGACGCCATGATAGTGCTTTTTCCGCGACGCTTCTTCGGTAGGCCTCGCTTTAGTCGCTCGGCCTGTGAGGCGAACGCGGAGAGATAGGTGGCGAGGGTCTCGGGATCCGCAGACCACAGCGCCATCGCATCGCGCGACGCATGATCCCTCCGGGCGATCCAGTCACTTTTCGAATGCAGCTGAAGGGCCATCAACATGCCATCATCCAGAATTGCCTTCAGTTCAAGAAACGCATCCCGAGCATGTGCAGAAGTGTCCGCTATCCTCTGCGTATGCTCATGCCGTAGCTCTGCCCGAGCAGCAGCAGGAAAGCCCCCGAGTAGTGATTGAAAGACCGCCTCCGCAAAGGCTGCGCGTGCCTCAGGCGTTCCCACTCTTCCCATCGCTGCCTCAATGTCGGTCAACCATTCATCCTTCGAAGTCATCGCGACGCTCGAATCTGCTGAAGACCGATCGGCAGTGCGCACGCGGTGGCTTCGGCTGTTCCCAACTGTGAAGAAATTCTGGCGGCAACCTCGTTGGCTGAGCGCACACGTATGTCTTCGGTCAGGTGCGCATACCGCTTGGTCGTCTCCGGACGCGCATGTCCGAGGAGTGAGCCGATCAACTGAAGGCTCATACCCGAAGCCGCAGCACCGCTCGCGAACGTGTGCCGCAAGTCGTGAAGGCGAACGTCCTCAATATCCGCCGCATAGCGGACCGCATACCATGTCCGCTTGATCTCCTTCAAATGCGCGCCCTGCTTAGCGCCGGGAAATGCGTAAAGCGAGCCCTGCACCCTCGGCAGCGCGCTTAGGAGATTAAGTGCAGCATCGCCCAACGCCCTGACGCTTCGGCCCGTCTTGGAGTCACCGAGGGTCGCGAATCGACGCTCGAAATCAACATCGGCCCATTTCAGCGAAAGCGCTTCACCTTCGCGCCAACCGCTCAGCGCGAGGAATCGAATCGCCGCGACTGCGAACGGGCTAGCCGGGTAAGGCTTGTCAGCACCCTTCGGGCGATGCTTCGCTGTCTTCTCATTTTTTGGTTTTTTCCTTAGTCTCGGCGCGGGGGGCAGTCCCACCGTTTCCGCAATGCGGAGTGCATTTCCGACGCGTTGAAACTCTTCGCTGGACAGAAAGCGCTCCTTTGCCCCTTCAGCATACAATTTCACGTCAGAACAGGGATTCGAGTGCCGCTGACGGTCTCCCATTCGCTCCGCCCAATTGCAAAACGTGGAAAGGCGAGCTACCGCGCGGTTCGCGGCATACTTGCGCTCACGCATGGACAGGTGCAGCGCCGATACGTGCTTTGAGGAAAGATCCGCTACCCGCCGCGTGCCGAGTTCGGGCAGGAGGTCATGGTCGAAGATCCGTCGGTACTCCTCGACTGTCGCACGCTTGCAGTGAGCGCTACAGTGGTCTAGAAAGGCTGGCACTCGCTCCGCCACCGTTGGAGCCTCTAATCGGTCCCTGTGCGCGCTTTGCCGTGCTTCACGGTCCGCGGCGGGGTCAAGGCCGTTGGCGACATCCCCAAGCACCTTCTTAGCCCTGTCGCGCGCCTGATCGAGGGTGAGGACGCCATAGTCCCCCAGCGTCACCTGCCGACTGCGACCGCCAACCCGATATTGGACGACGAACCCCTTGTGTCCGGATGCAGTGATGCGCAATCCGAAACCGGCGAGGTTCGAATCCCAGGCGATTTGGCGGGTTCCTATCGGGGGCGTCAGTGCGTCAATGAATCGCTTGGTGAGCTTTGTGCGCATTCGTCGCTCCTCCTTTTCTTCTCAGTACGCCGACAACCGACTGTGCATGTCAGCGCTGTGTCAGCACTCAGGAGCAATCTAGGCTCATGTCAAACTAACGCAAGCATAAATAGCGCTATGACAATAGCAGAGCAAGCAATCTTGCGGAAAAGAGTGCGCACTCTGGGATCCTGCTTCGGGAGCAGGAGGTCGCCGGTTCAAATCCGGCCGCCCCGACCATTGAAGATCAAGCCCCGCAACGACCTACGTTGCGGGGCTTCTTCGTTGATCGATGGAGCGGCCCCGCTTTCTCAAAACTTTGGCACCGCTTTCGGTGCCGTTCGTACCTTGGGGTCGGCCGCTCCGCTGCTCACGAAGGCGGTCCCGCGGGTGCGCGCGCTCCGCACGCCGCCTACGGAGTGACCGTAGCGGCGTGGTTGCGCGGAGCGACGGTGACGGCGCTCCCGTTTTCCTGGCCAGCCGCCGACACCGCCGCCAGCACGTTCGACGTCACCGAACTCGTGGTGGTCTTCGCCATGAGCGTGATGCTGTAGATCGTGGACGTGGTGGTGAAGCCGGAGGCCGCAAAACCGCTCACGTTGATGGTGCCCGTGGTGTTCGCCTGCGACGTATTGTCCGTGATCGTGAGCGGACTCCCCGCGCTGCTGGCGGAGACGAAGGAGAACCTGTTGGGATCGAAGGTGAGGCTGAACGTGATGGATGCCACGTTCCCGCCGCTCGCATTGGTCATGTCCACCAGCACCGGCAGCACGAGGTTCTGGCCAGCCACGGTGGTGGAGAAGGCGCTAGTGCCCACGGCGAGCACGATGCCACCCGGCGCCACCACGAACGGGTCGGACGTGGCTGACGTGAGTCCGGACGAGGTGAATACGAGCGTGTACGTACCGGTACCCGAGATCGTCAGGTTCGTGAACGTGGCCACACCATTCACCGCATTCACGGTGGTGGTGCCGGACAGTGTGCCCGTTCCACTCGCGATCGCGACGGTCACCGCCGCGGTTGCGCTGGATGACGTCGCGCCGCTGGCATCACGGATCGTGACGACGGGCTGGGTGATGAACGCTACGCCATTAGCTGCGCCACTCGGCTGCCTGCTGACACCAAGCTGCGACGCCGGCGGCGGCGCGATGGTGAAGCCACTGGATGTCGCGGAGGTGAGTGAGCTGGCGCTAAAGACGAGCGCGTAGCTTCCGGGTCCGGAAACCACCAGGTTGGTGAAGGTCGCTACCCCGTTCACCGCGGTCACGCTGGACGTGCCGGACAACGTTCCGCCGCTCCCGTTCAACGTGGCGGTCACCGCGACGCTCGATCCAGTCACGACGCTGTTGCTCGCGTCGCGCACTTCCACCACCGGCTGCGGTGACAGCGGTGAGCCAGTCACCGCTCCGCCCGGCTGGGTGGTAATGACCAGGCTGTTCGCGACAATCGTCACCGTCGCGCTACCTGTCGTGGCGCCGCTCGTGGCACGCACGGTGTTGGCGTACGTTCCGGCGAGGTTCGAGGCCGTAAACAGACCGGAACCGGCGCTGATCGAACCGCCGCCGTTGACCACAGACCACACAGGACTGATGGCCACGACGTTACCGCTCGCATCCGTGCCCACCGCGGTAAACTGTTGCGTCGATCCCGCCCCAAGCGTGACCGGGTTGGGCGTGACCGTGATGGTCGCCACCGGTCCTGGAGTGACGATGACCGTGGCGCTGGAACTCGTGCCACCGCTCGCCGCCCGTACGGTATTCGTGTAGGTCCCGGCGAGCGTCCCTGCCGTGAAGACGCCAGCCGCATCGATCGATCCGCCTCCGTTCACCACCGACCACGTGGGCGTGAACGGCACCACGTTGCCGGCAGCATCCTTGCCGACCGCCACGAATTGCTGGGTCGCGCGGCTGGCAAGCGTCGCTGGGTCAGGGGTGACCACGATGCTCGCCAGCTGACCGGCCGGCAATGGACTGATCGTGAACAACCCCGACCGCGCGGTGCTCAGCGCGCCTGATGTGAAATTGAGGCTGTAGTTGCCGACGCCCGTCACCACGAGATCAGTGAACGTGGCCACGCCGTTCACGGCGGCCACCGTCGTGGTGCCGGTCAGCGTGGCCCCAGTGCCCACCAGCGAGGCCGTCACCGCGTTCGTCGCACTCGACACCACGATGCCGCTCGCGTTCTGGATTGCCACCACGGGCTGCGGCGCCAGCGCCGAACCGGTCACCGCTCCGCCGGGCTGCGTGGTAAGGGCCAGCTGCGTGGGCGGCGTAATTGCCACCGCCAGCGGCGTGGACACGGCCGTGAGGCCCGCTGCCGTGAACGTCAGCGTGTACGAGCCCGCCGCCGAAAGCTGGAGATTCGTGAACGTGGCGCGGCCATTCACCGCGGTCACCGTCGTCGTGCCCGACAGCGTGCCGGGATCACCCGCCGCCAGTGCCACCGTTACCGCAGCCGACGACGTCGACACCACACCGCCGGCGGCATTGCGCACTTCGACCACCGGCTGCGTCCCGAAGGGCGCACCCGCAACGGCACCCGCTGGCGCGGTGGACAGGCCAAGCTGCGTGGCAGGGGCGGTCGTGATGACCACCGCCTGCGACGTGACAGAAGTCAGCGTGCTCGCACTGAAGGCGATCGTGTAGCTCCCGGCGCCCGTCACGACGAGATTCGTGAACGTGGCCACGCCATTCACGGCGGCCACCGTCGTGGTGCCGGACAGCGTGCCGCCGGTGCCCACCAGCGTGGCCGTCACCACATTCGTCGCACTCGGCACCACGATGCCGCTCGCGTTCTGGATCGCCACCACCGGCTGCGGTGCCAGCGCCGAACCGGTCACCGCGCCCCCAGGCTGCGTGACTACCCCGAGCTGCGAGGGCGGAAGCGCGCCAATCGCGATACTGCGTGATGTCGCGGAGCTCAGCGTGCCAGCGGAGAACGTCACCGTGAAAGTGCCCGGGCCGGTGATCGCCAGGTTCGAGAACGTCGCCACGCCACCGACAGCGTTGACCGTGGTGGTTCCGGACAGCACGCCGCCACTCCCGTTGAGTGTCGCATTCACGGCAACCGTGGATGTCGCCACCAGTCCGCCATTCGCGTTTCGGATTTCCACGCTGGCTGGCGGCGTCAGTACGGCACCGGTCAACGCGTCGCTGGGCTGCGCGGTGATGACCAGTTGGGTCGCCGGCAGGGCTGCCAGCGTGAAGGGGGATGACGTGACGCTCGACGCCGCGTCCGACGTGAACTGGAACGCATGCGTTCCGTCTTCATTAACCCTGAGATCGGTGAACGTGGCCACGCCGCGCACGGCATTCACCGTCGTCGTGCCGCTGAGCGTACCTGTTACAGTCGCAAGCGACACCGTGACTGCGCCGCTGAAGCTGGTGATAGGGGCGTTGCTCGCGTCCACGATTGCGACCACAGGCTGCGCCGAGAGCACCACGCCAGCCAGCGCGCCGCTCGGCTGTTGCGAAACGCGCAGCTGCGCCGCCGGCACCACGAGCGGAACGGTTCCAACCTTTCCTTCACTCTCCGCCGAGATGGTGACCGAGCCAACGCGAAGCGCAGTGACGACGCCGGCCGGCGTGACCGTCGCGATCGACGGGTCGCTCGACGTCCACAGCGTGGGACGACCGGCAAGCGGATTATTCGCACCGTCCCGCGCAACGGCGCTCAGCGTGATGGACTGGCTTACGAACAGCCGAGGCGCGGCGGGGGTGATGCTCACGCTTGCCACCGGCACGGCGGAAACGGTCATTGTCCCGATGCCGCTCCTGCCCTCACTCGTTGCCGTGATGGTGACCTGGCCAAGACTGCGCGCCGTCGCGAGACCTGTCGTCGAGATCGTCGCGATAGTCGCGTCACCGGAGGCCCACGTCACGACGCGACCCGAGAGATCGTTGCCCGCGAGGTCACGTGTCGCGGCCGTCATCTGGAACGATTGCCCGATGAGAAGGTTCGACGTGGCCGGGATGACGACGACGCTTGCCACAGGCACGGGGATGACCGTTACCGAGACGCTGGAACCGATGGCTCCCACTGCACCCCGCACTGTCGCGGTACCCAGGCCGGTCGCGCGAATGCGTCCCGTGGTCGCGTTCACCGCCACGACGTTTGCATCGCTCGTGGTGAACGTCACGGCAGCGTCCGCGGGCTGCATCGGCGTGTCGGCGGAGTCGCGCGGCACACCGGTCACCTGCCCAGAATCGCCAAGCTGGAGCGGGCTCACAGGTCCGGTGACGAGGACGGAATTGAGGATCTGCCTCACTACTACCGCGACGGTATCGACCTTGTCTCGGCTGGCACCCACGATGCGCGCGGAACCGATGCCGCGCGTCGTGATGCGACCGGTGGCCGAATCGACGGTGGCCACCGTGGGCGAAAGACTCCTGTAGACCATGGCCGGAGACACGATGGTCTGGCCGAAGTTGTCCACGACGACGGACGTGATGGTGCCCGTGAACCCGATCGCGTTGAACGTCTGCGTCCGCGGTGCGAGCGTGACGGTCTGCACCACACTGCCGAGTTGCACGGGCGGCGCGGCGGCATCCGTGCCGGGTCTGACTGATACCGGTGCAAGGGTGACCTGGTCGATCTGGCGATTCTGCGCATCGTAGAGTGACAGCACCAGGTGGAGTACGCACAGCTGTGCGGTTTCCGAAGACGTCAGGCCGGGAGGAAGCTCACGGAGCGGGTCAGCCAGGCACGACGCGACGTCGAGCCGAATCGGGAGTGCCGACTCCGTACCGTCGAGCGTGACGACTGCACTGTCGAAGGGAATGAGCGTGTTGGGAGTGGCCGCGCGCGCATAGAAGCCGACGACCTTGATGGCGCGGCCAGCGGCCGACACCGTGGCATTCAGCGACAGCCTGATCGTCGTGGGTCTCGGACCGCTCGGTTCGGTGGGCAGGCGACCCTCGGTGCAGCCGATTCCAATCAGCACCGCGCCGGCCAGTGCCAGCGCGAAGGCGCGCATGCGGGGCGGCAAGGGTGATGAGTGACGGGTGAATCGGCGCAGTGAGGTCATCCGATGCTGGGCTGCAGTGTGCTACACGCGGGAGGCTACAGGCGCGCGACGAGGGTCGCGCCTCCGGAAAGGCCGGTGATGCCACGATTGGTGGATCCGAATTCCATGCGTCCTACCTGTCCGCGCACGAACGGCTCGAAGGCCAGGCGAGCCGCCGCGCCGCCGAAACGGAGCGACACTGTCGCACCCCCCGCCTCGACACCTGCTGTCGCAAAACCCACGTCGGGCGACGTGGCGTTGGCCGTTGCGGACGTGCCGCCCACGTTGCCGGTGGACTGTGCGCGTGCCTCGAGGGCTACGTGCAGCGAGACCGACGAATTCAGGTTGCGCAGCGCAAGCAGGCCGCCCTCGCCTTCCGTGCGCTGTGTCCCCACCAGGGGCTCACCGCCGAGTCGGTACGCAGCACGATGCCGCCCGACCACGAAGAAGGTGACGGGCCATGCACCGATTGCCGCATCGAGCTGATACGTGCCGGTGAAGCTCGGCCCGAGGGCAAGGGTGCTCTGTGCGGTGACGCCACCGGGCGTGAGAAGCTCTCCCGCCTGGTTGAAGTCACCTGCTGCGCTCAGCAGGTGCCGCACGGATCCCGTCAGCCGCTCCGCTGCGAGCGAGAGATGCGCCGCATTCCCCGGGCGCAGGTCGGTGGACGTGGCGCCGGCGCCGAGCGCCTCTGCCGGGGCGTACGTTCCCCGCGCCTCGTACGAGGTGCCGAGCGCCAGCCCCCAGCCCTTCACGGGTCGCGAGAAGATCAGTCCCGCTGTGGCTCCAGCCCCGGCGCCGAGGAAGGGTGAGCGGAACCGGAGTGATGGAGCAGCGAGCACGTTGAGCGCGTTCAGTTCTTCGGGACTCAACTTCGTGTGTCCGGTGGGTGCCGTGACGCCCACGCTCAGCAGTACGGATTCTCCGATCAGTTTGCCGACGACACGGAAGCGTGTGTCCGTGGGCCCCTCGAGTGTATAGCGAGTCCGCCCCTTGTCGTCTGGCACCGCGAGGCGCACCTCGCCCCGCGCGTACGCGCTGTACGCATCGATGCTCCACCCGTCCACGATGGGCACGAACACCGCGATGGGTACGGTGAGCTGGGATGCACCCGCCACCAGCGACGTACCGCCGCCGACGCTCGTGGTGCCGATGGCAGTGGGCAGCGACCAGTTCTCGTAGACGGGCCCCGAGGATGCCACCCATGCATTGAGAAGTTTGGCCTGGGCACCAGCCGAGGCAGACAGGGTCGTCACGAGGACCGCAGTCGCGACGACGCAGGATGCAGTGCGGCAGGCTCCGGCACGTGACCGCGTCATTGGCATCATGGCAGTTGCTTGACGTTGATGACGACGGTCGTGAAGATCGGCTGCTTCTGCGCCTGGGCGCCGCGATCCTGCTGACCGTTCTGTTGCGTGGTGGACGACGCGCCGCCTCCCGTGCCGATTGCCCCGGCGGGACTTGGGTTGATGGTTCCCCCGGCAAGGGTGACGGCGCCCGTGCCGACCGGTACGGGTGCCGACGGATTGCTCGCGCCGATGGTGGGCGTCGTTCCGCCAATCGGTGACGTGGGGGCAGCAGTCGTCGGCGTCGTCGTGGTGGCCGTTGGTGTCGTCGTGGTGGTCGTCGGTGTTGTCGTGGACGCTGGCTTCGGCTCCTCGGCCGGCTTTGGCGCCTCGGCAGGCTTCGCCTCCGCAGGCTTCGTCTCGTCCGGCTTTGCCTCCGCGGGCTTGGCCTCCGATGCAGCGACCTGTTCGGAGGTCGAGACGGATACACTTCGCTGTGCGGCTTGCGCGTTGTCACGCCGCGTGCGCGCCATTCCGAAGTTGGGGTCAGCTGTGACGGCGGCCTGGAAGTTCACCGCCGCCGACGCGTACAGTCCGTAGGCTTCGTCGCGAACGCCGCGACTGTAGGCGAGAAAGGCGACGATGTTGGCCGTGGGACGCTGTTCGATAGCCGCCCGCTCGGCGGGGGTGAGCGTGACGCCCAGCTCGTTGAACAGGAGGTAGGCGAGCGCCTTTTCCGCGTCAAAGATGGAATTGAGTGGCGCACGAGCGGATACGGCGCCGGTGATGGAGGCGTCCACCGTGTTCACCAGTCGCGTCTCGATGCCGAAATCTCCGCCGCCGCGATCGGTAAGCGATCCGACGACGAGCCGCCGTGCCCCGAGTAGCCGCCCGACGCGCGGCGCGCGACTGGTGTCCACCTGTCCGGATTGTACGAGCTGCATCTCGCGCAACAGGGCATTCATGCGCGTGCGCTCCACGATGGTCAACTGCGCGGAGCGCGCGAGATCCGTAACCAGCATGTCGGAAAGACCGAAGCCAAGCGGGGCGAGCGTGGAATCCGCGGTGTTGACGATGAGGGCGGGTACCGCGATGACGCGATCCGGTATGTTCTGGACGTTCAGCGTCGCCTCATTCGCGAGCGCCAGCCGTGCGGCGGCCACTGCAGGATCTACAACCGGCTGCGGCGCGCTGGATGGCGCAGGGTGACTGGCTCCGCATCCCGACAGCAGCCCGAGGGCAACCGCCAGCACAGAGCGGAGTGAGGCAGGTCTGTGACGCATCAGCATGAACGGCACGGAGAAGGAAACAAGCGACGGTGTGGCTACGGGTCCCGAGCGGTCAGCGCAGTTCCTCGATGTGCGTGGCGGGAATCAATGCGGCCCTGGGCACAGGCTTTCCGTCCAGGTCACCGGCGACGGAAACGGTGGCCGACAGCTTGGCGCGGGCAATGGGTGCGAGCGTGCGGCCCACGATGCGGAGGGCGGTGGAGCTGGTGAATCCGGTCGGCGTGAATCCGGCAAAGCGAATGGTGCCGTGCGGCGCATCGGCGGGGTTCACGAAACGGCTGCCATCGCGGCCGGCCACTGCGGAATCCACCGCGAACACGGTCGGGTCGAACACGACGCGGCCCTCGTACGACCCCAGTACCATGTCTGCGCCTTCAACGCGCACGACGAGCGTGATGCGTTCTCCGCTCGACGGCTCGCCCCGCACAATGGAGACGCGAACGGACGGTGATGCGGTGCGTACGGCGGCATCTGCCCGGCCGCTCGCCAACCCCGCTGCGGCGACGATGGCCACGAGTGCAGCCGGCACGAGACGCGGACGCACGCGACGAGACATCACGGAAGGAGTTGTGCGTTGGTGGCCGCGTCGTACACGCCGACGTTGCGGAGCAACGACGTGGAGGCGATGGACGTGCCGGCGACGAGGCCGGCCACGTCGATGGACCCCTCGAGCCTGAGCGATGCAAGGGGCCCGCGGAGCCGCGCCACGATGCGGAAGGCGTCAGTGGACGCCATCGACTGCGTGGAGAATCCTGCAAAGCGGAGCGAGCCGTTGGCGGCATTTTCCGCATTGACGATGCGGAACTCGCCGTCGGCATTTTCGGGGGCAAGAGCACTCAGCACCTGCATCTGGTCGGCCGCAAAAGTGACGCTGCCTTGATACGAGGCGAGCGCGACGCCATTGGCGGCGAGGCGCACGATAAAGACGGCGGTATCACCGCCAAGCTGCCGTTCCTGGGCGATGATCACCTGGACGGCGCCGGGTGGCACCATGGTGCCGGGATTCGCGATGGGTGCGGCGACACGTTCCTGCTCACACGCGGCAACCAGGGGAAGGGCGGCGAGAACGAGAAGGGGGAGTTTCATTCTGGTATCCCGGTAAACTTGTGAGCCACACGCCCTTTCGCGGACGAGGGACGGCACGAGGACATCGATGCTGTCAAACGGGGGACTTCGATTGATTCCTGGATCCGCTCCAGGCCTACTTTACGGAATCTTTCCGACAAAGGCTACAGTGGAATTGCTGGCCATGCGCCCAGGGATACCACCTTGATACGGAAGCTGTACGGTTTTCCGATTCCCGCCTTACGGCAACGTGACGACGTTACTGCTGCCGAGCGACACCGCGCCGTTGCGTGCGAGTGCGCGTCCCAGCAGGGTCGCGTTGTCGGACAGCGTGATGTTCGAGAGGCTGATGATGTTGCCCTGGATGTGCGACGTGATCCCGAGAGTGGCCGATGTGCCCACCTGGAACCAGACGTTCCTGGCCTGCGCCCCATTGATCAGGACGATGTCGCCAGAAGTCGTCAGGTTCGTGCCAGCCTGGAATACGAAATTCGCGTTCGGGTCGCCACCGCCATCGAGCGTCAGGTTGCCTGTGATGGTGATGCCGAACACGCTGCAGTACACACCGGCGGCCTTGGTGGTGCCGCCCAGATCGGCGGAGATCGCGTTCGCCGGCGGACAGGGCATTCCCGCCAGCGTGTTGTACGCAGCCGTGAGGTCGACTTGCGCCTGCGTGGCCACGCCGTCACCCAGGTGACTGACGCCGGCAACCACGCAGGGCGGGAATCCCGTGAGCGTGTTGCCGGGGCTGATGCTGATATCAGCACTGATGGTCCCGCCGCTGACGCAGGTTACCGCCGTAGTAGCCATGATGCCGTTCGGTGCCGCCGTGCCCAGGTTCACGAACGGGGTCGGAGCGGTGACGGTCACGGTTGCGGCGCCTGAAATTGTGCCGCTCGTCGCCCGAACTGTATTCGCGAACGTGGCTGCCACGCTTCCGGCGGTGAACAGCCCAAGTGACGAGATGGTACCGCCCGCGTTGACCACGGACCACGCCGGGCTGATCGCGATGACGATGCCGCTGGCATCACGCCCGACCGCGGTCAACTGCTGTGTACCATTCGTGATGACGGACGCCGGGCTGGGCGTGACGGTGATAGTGGCCAGCGGGCCGGCGACGGCTTCCGGCCATTGAATGGCGGTTGGTACGAGACGGACGTTTCCCGTTCCATCACCGACGCCGGCCTCGGTTGATCCCCAGCAGTAGTGCTGCGACGCAGTCGCCGCGCAGGAGAGGGACCTGGCGAACGAGGGCAGCGACGTTGGAACGCCCGTGAAAACCAGTTGGGCTGACGTTCTGGTAGTGGTGCTGCCGTCGCCAACCTGTCCCGAGTAATTGGCGCCCCAGCAGTAGACGCTACTGTTCGTGCGCGCACAGCTGTGACTTTCACCCGAACGGACTTCCAGCACGCCGGCTACCCCAGCCACCTCCTGCGGGGTCGCCTGGTTCGTCGAGGAACCGTTTCCAACCGCGCCATTCGAATTGTACCCCCAGCAGGCGACAGTGCTGGCAGTCGTGCGGGCGCACGCATGGTCGACCCCAAGCGCCACGCTCGTGAACCGCAGCGGAGAGGACGTGGCGACGGGCAGGAGCGCGGTCACGTTCGTTCCGGTGCCAAGCTGACCAGCCCAGCTATCGCCCCAGCAAAACGCCTGTCCCGACGCGTCGAGCGCGCAGATTGCCGTGCGACCCACGCTCACACTGACAAACGTGCGCCCTCCCGTATTCACCAGCGTGGGGCTCGTCTTGATGGTCAACCGCGTACTGTCGCCACGGAAGGACGTCCCACTCCAACCCCAGCAGTACAGCGCGCTGGCTGTCGAGATGCCACAGGTGGACAGCGGGCCGGTGCTCAGCGACGTGAACGCAAGCCCGCCGGCAACAGCGACCGGCACGTTGCTGTTGATCTGGGTTCCGTCCCCGAGCTGGCCGGCTGCGTTCGCACCCCAGCAATACGCTGCGCCGCCGCTGACCAGCGCACAGTTGTGGGACCCCTGGGAGCCGGGGGCAAGCGATGTAAAGACAAGCCCACCCGCCACTGCAACAGGGGCGCTTCGGTTGACGTTACTCCCGTCGCCCACCTGGCCCTGGGCATTTCCGCCCCAGCAGTACGCGGCGCCGCTCGTGATGAGCCGGCAGGCGGACGAGACGAGATTGCTGCCCGGGTTGTTGTAGTAGGCGAGCCGGTGTGCTGTAAACGTGAGGGGCGAGAGCCCCGGGACGCTCGCCTGGAGCGTGTAGTCCACGCCGGCAACGTTCGGTGGGTTCCACGAATAGTTCGTGGCCGTGCCATCGGATGCGGTGTTCACGACGGCGGTACCGACAGTGCCGCTGCCCGAGGTGGCCGCAAAGGTTACGGTCGTGTTGGGAATCGGGGCGCCACCGCCGTCCACCACCTTGACCGTCAGCGCGCTCGCCGATCCGAAGTAATCAGGGATGTACTGATTGTTGCCACTCGTGATCATGATCGTGCCGGAGACGCTCGCGATCGTTGCCGTGAATTTCAGGCTCGGCACATCGCTCACGCGGGCTTCCATCGTCCCCACGGTGCCAGTGCTACCGGCAAGTGTCCACGCGGTGGCTGCAATGCCCGATGCATCCGTATTCACCGTGGCAACCGATACCGATCCACCACCCGACGTGACCACGAAACTGACGGGAACGCCGGCGACGGGGGTACCGAGTGCGCGCTTGACCTGCACCGTAATGTTCTGAGACGCTCCAGCACCCCCGGTAATGGCGAGGGGGAAGGAGGACGCGATCGTCGCTGGCCCGGTGGCGGAGGCTTCCGGCCACTGCACCGCCGTCGGTACCAGTCGTTGGAAGCCGGCGCCGTCGCCCACCCCGCCTGACTGACCACCCCAGCAGTAGAGCTGCGCACTTGTGGTTGCGCAGGACAGGCTGCGAGAAACCGACACCAGTCCCGTCGGCGTGATGCCCGCGGCCGTGACGATGGGCGAGGTGCGCGGGGACACGTTTGTGCCGTCGCCGACCTGACCACTGAAATTCGCACCCCAACACCAGATCGTACTCGCCGACAGCGCGCAGTTGTGGGATTCTCCACTCCATACGGCGGTGGCCGCAGCAATGCCGGGCACCGTGAGTGGAACGAGCTGGTTGGAGGTGGTGCCACTGCCAACCGCTCCGTTTCCGTTATAGCCCCAGCAGGCCACGGCGCTTCCCGTGGTGAGTCCGCACGTATGGTCGAATCCGCCGGTGAGCTGCGTGAAGCGGAGGGCGGAACTCGTGGCTTGCGGAAGCGTCTGGGACACAGTGCTCCCCATGCCGAGTTGGCCGGAGATGTTCTGACCCCAGCAAAAGGCCTGCTGTCCTCCGTCCACCGCGCAAATGCTGCGGAATCCGAGTGCCATTGTCGTGAAGGCGTGACCGCTGGTGTTCACGACGGTTGGGACGGTGCGAATGGTGTAGATCTCTCCATCGCCGCGGTGGCTCCAGCCACCCCAGCCCCAGCAATACATCGCGCCACCGGAGGTGAGACCGCAGGTCGAGAACGGTCCCGTGTACAGCGACGTGAACGTCAGCCCACCGTGCACCGCAACGGGGGACGTGCGATTCGTGCGCGTGCTGTCGCCGAGTTGTCCAGCCGAATTGTTGCCCCAGCAATACGCCTGTCCGGCCGATGTGAGACCGCACATGTGGAAGTTGAATGGGCCGTGCGCCAGCGAGGCGAACACCAGGCCACCCGCGACAGGAACCGGCACGGACCGCGTGGTGGTGGTCCCATCACCGACGGCGCCCTGCCCATTGCCACCCCAGCAGTACGCTGCGCCCGCTGTCGCGAGGCGGCAGGTCGCGCTGCTCGGATTATCCACACCATTTGAGTTCCAAGGCAACCGCTGCGCCGTGAATGTGACCGGTGCGTTCCCGGCAACACTCGCCGTGAGGGTGTACGGGGTATTGATCGCCGACGGCGGAGTCCACCCGAACAACGACGCGACGCCACTCGCATTCGTCGTCGTCACTGATGACGTGCCTCCCGATACTGTGCCATTACCGGTGGCAACCCTCCAGGTCACGGGTAATCCAGCGATGGGCTGATTGCTTGCGTCACGCACAGTCACGCTCAGCGCCTGCAGACCACCTTCAAAATCCGGGGCAAACTGGTTGTTACCGCCGGCGATCGTGAACGATGCCGGCGGAGGTAGTACGCTCGCGTTGAAGGTCACATTCGAGAACCCCGTGGCCGATGCAATGAGCTGCGCGCCGCCTAACGTTGACGGCAGCGTCCAGCTTCCTACGGTCGCGATGCCGTTGGCATCCGTGGTGACAGTACCGCCGGTCACGGTGCCAATTCCGCTCGCTGCGTAGAAGGTGACCACGACGCCCGCGACTCCTGCCCCCAGGCGGTCACGCACGGCCACCGCGGGTGTCGGGGTTACCGGCGCTCCGGCTGACCCCGCCGGCGTCGGAGTGGTGACAGAGCCCATCGAGACGGCAACGCCGGCCGCGGGGCCTTCCGGCCAGTTCACGACGGCCACCGGCGATGGTCGCGGGCTGAGGAACGTCCCGTCGCCAACCTGCCCATTGAAGTTCTGACCCCAGCAGTACAGGAGGCCATTGGACACTTTGCCGCAGGCATTCTGGAATGCGGACTGCCTGAGCGATGTAAAGCTGAATCCAGGGACTTTCGTGGGGAGCAGCACGAGATTCGTCGAGCCTTGCCCAGCCTGACCGCTGGAGTTGGCACCCCAGCAATACACGTCGCCTGTGGAACGCCTGGCACACCCGCCCAGGAATCCTGTATGAATGCTCTGGAAGGTGAGGCCGCCGATCGTCTGGACCGGTGTCGCCTGGGTGAAGCCTGACGCGACGCCGTCACCGAGCGAGCCCTGCGACTGGCTGCCGACGCACCAGGCAAGACTGCCCGCATCGAGTGCGCACGCGGTGAGCGGCCCCGCGCTGATGTCGGACCATGGCCCGCCCGTCCACTGCGTGAAGGTGGTCCGCTGCGTGAACGTCCCATCGCCATTGACTCCGCGC
>JAYVNZ010000018.1:0-14878 GCA_043758185.1 Gemmatimonadaceae bacterium
ACACTCCAACGGCGGCGCCCACGATCGTGAACGCGACCGGAATGATCGCATAGCGCAAGGTGGTCGCGAGTACCGGTGACATCACCACTCCGGTCATGACGGGCGATCCTCGAGGCGAGTGCTCGTGTTGTCGCGAGATCGGGCAGTTCGTCGGCAGGCGCGGATGATACGGCCCCTCTCACGGGTTACTCAAGAGCTCAGGCCGTGTCAGTGGCACCGAGTGCAGTGCGCGGCAGGTGCACCGTGAATGTTGTGCCATCCGCCTCCGTGGACTCCGCGTGGATCGTGCCCCCGTGCGCCGTCACGATTCGCTCGGCGATATACAGCCCCAACCCCAGGCTGCTTGCTGCGGTGGTTGGAATGTGGTCGCCCGTGAGACGCTTGAAGGGACCGAATAACCCGGGGAGGTCGGCGCGTGGAATGGCCTGGCCACGATTGTGGACCGTTAGCAGCACCTCGTCTGCCTCGCCGCGCAGCGTCACCCGGATGGTGCTCCGGGCCACGCCGTGCTGCACTGCGTTGCCCAGCAGGTTGGCGAGCACCTGGCTGATGCGCGCACAGTCCCAATTGCCCTGGAGGTCTCCAGTCGCATCCAACTCGAACGTACGCCCTGGGTGCGCTGACGTCATTTCGTCGATTGCGTTCTCCGTTTCCTTTTCCAGGTTCATCTCACCACGCACGATCGGCACGCCCGATCCCAGCCGGCTGCGCGTGAAATCCAGCAGGTCGCCGACCATGCGGTTCATTCTCGTCGAGCTGCGGACGATGCGCGTGGCGAGGGTGAGGTGCGGCTCGCTCAGCTCGTTCGTCTCGAGCATGAACTGGGCGGCCATGATCACCGCGCCAAGGGGAGACCGGAGGTCGTGGCCCAGGATGGCGAGGAACATCTCCTTGGAACGATCGAGGTCTTCCGTGTACCGCGTGATCGACTCGGCGATGGCCTGATCGATGGCCTCGTTGAATCGCATGAGGTCCTGGAGATCGTCGCCTCGCGTGAGGCTCCCCGCCGCGCGAGTCCAGAGCTGGATGACGCTCGCCCGCAGGGCGCGGTACTCCGACACCATCTCGCCTATAGTGAAGCCGCTCACGGCGCGACCGGAGCCGTGGGCTTCTGCAGCGGTTTCGTCACCATCTGCGGCGCCGTCAGACCTGCCCTTCGACTTCGCAACCTGCTCACCGGACGTTTGTGGCGTCCGGAGGTCGACAACGATTGTCTTGAGCATCTCGGCAGCGTGATCGCGCAGGGCCGTGACGTCCATGGCCTCTGCCGCGGGCGCCGCCAACTTTGCGAACGCTACCCACTCCACGAGAATGGGCTCGGTGTTCTGCTCGATGAAATCGGCGAGTCGCATGGGGAGATTCCTGTGCACGACTCTGACGTGTGCAGTGGAGAGAGTACCAAGGATTCGGAAGCAGCGCTGGCAAGGTCCGCGCCGCGAGGGGTGTCGTCAACGGGCGATTCGTTCCGCTGGCGAAAGCGCGTCGTCCGTGCAGTAACTTACTGGTCCCACCAATACCCGCGGAGGAATGCCTTATGCCCAGGACGCCGCCGCATGCCCCTTCCGTGTGGGCGCGCCGCGCCGCCGGCGTTGGGCTCGTTGCGCTCATGGCCTGCACGGTGGATACCACGTCGGTGTGTGCACTCCCGCCGTGCGGCCTCCCACAGGTGCAAGTCGGCCTGTCGCTCGTGGGCTTTCCACCAGGGCGCGTGGACCGAAGTGCGCCAGTGGCAGGGCTCTTTCGCGGCACGTTCCGCGTCGGTGACTCCGTCGCACTCTACCTGATCAGGTCCCTCGGCCCCGGAGCGGTGCCAGCGGACACCGTGCGCACGGGAGTGGTGTGAGCCCTGAGCGACTCCGCCGCTGCTCGCGTGGCCGTCGACGCACAGGGCGGCGCGCGGATCACGGCCGTGGCCCTCGGCAAGGTGGGCGCGGTGATCGCGAACGGTGTGCGCTACGAGGTCATCGCGTGCGGCAATCCGAACGGCGGGTGTGACGGCTGAGCGAGGTCGACGTGGTGCCCTGAAGCGCGCCTCGTGTGTGTTGGTCCTCGAGGCGCTCTTCAGTTGCGACGACTCCGGCTTACCGGGTCAGTTCAGCAGGCTCGCGGGAACCTTGCCGCCATTCTCCGACATCTTCTGCATCACCTGCTTGTGCAGCCAGATGTTCATCGTCGCGCTGTCGTTGGTGTCGCCCGTGTACCCGAGCTCCTGCGCCAGTGCCTTCCGCTCGGTCAGGCTGCTCTCCATTCCCACGAGCTTCATGAGGTCCACGATCGAATGCCGCCAATCGAGCTTCTGCGACGACGCCGACGACAGACCTTCGAGAATGGCCTCGACATCCACCTCGGTGGTGGGTGCAGGGGCGGCGGGTGTCGCGGCGGCCGGCGCATTCGCCGCAACAGCTGCGTTCACCTTTGCTTCCTGCGCGCGGGCACTGTGCCCGCGAATCTTGTCCATCAGATCGCCGAAGATGCTCATCTGTTCCTCGTAATAGTGGGAATCTCGCCACGCGTGGGGATTGCGATGCGAATGCCATGGCGCACGGTGCGTGCCTGCATCCATTTGTAACGCATCGTTCAGGCCATGTTGCCACGATTGCCGGGGCCACTCATCCAATACACGCGCCGCGACTCAGTCCAGCTGAAGGCCAGCGCGACGTGCGGATCCGGCGTGCGAGCACCCAGCCTCAGGGACGCCATGCGGACAGCAGCACCCCCTCCGCGAGCTTGCGCTGCGGAGTGAAGTCCGTATCCTGTGGCCCGCCCGCGTCCGGATCGCTCAGCCACCGCCACACCAGTGTGCCAACGAAAGGCTTTGCCGATGTGGCACGAAGCCACAGCCGAAGCACGCGCGCCTGGAGCAGCTCATCGGGTGGCGCCGCGCGTTCCTCCGCGCTCTCCCACGGCTTCAGCTGCGCGTCCCTGGCCGAGCGCAGCCCCACTTCCGCCAGGAGGATGGGCTTGCCCGTGCGACTGGCGAACCGGCGCATGGTCTCCACCGTGGCGTTCACCACGCCGGCAAGCGAGGCCTCGCTCGTGTCCGCGGGAAAGGCGGGATAGCTGCTCATCGCGACGAGATCGAGTTGCGACCAGAAGGGCACGCGCGGCAATTCGTCGAGTCCGTGCGCCACATAGGTCACGCGACCGCGATAGACGCCGCGCACCGCGCGCAACACCGCGAGCCACTCCGGTCGCGTAATGGTCTTCTCGAGCTCCACACCGATCACGAAGACCTCGGCCCCCTCGCCCTGGGCGATGGTGGCGTATCGCACGAGTTCGCGCGAATATGCGCCGAACCAGCGCGTCCATTCGTCCGGCGTCGACATGGCGACGTCACCAGCCCAGTGCCCGGGCACCCAGATGTGCGGCTTCACCAGGACGACAAATCCCAGCCGGTGCGCGTCCCTGATGCCCGCAATGAGCTGCGCATCGGAGACGGCGTCGCCATGCACCACGGCACTGCTGCCGGGTGACGATTGGTACAGGAAGGGCGAAAGCGTGACCGTGTTGGCGCCCAGGGAGCGGAGCCGCACGAGCGACGCATGTGACCGCGCACTGCCGAGTGGCGCGGACGAGGTCTGGATCACGTCGGCGCCGTGCATCATTGGCGGAAGCGCGCCCTGCGCGTGCGCGATACCGGCGAGCATGACAGTCAACGTCGCACCGCCCAGCGCGAGTCTCATCACGGGTGACCATCCATCCAGCGATCGGCAGCCAGGAGTGCCGACAGCGTCTCCGTGGCGGCGAAGAGATCCAGCGTCGCGCGGCGCGATTGAATCCGGCCGAGAAGTCCCACCATCTCCTTGGCCCAGTGAATGGCCTCGCCGCTATTGCCAAGCTTGATGGAAAGGCGCAGGAAACACGACATGGGTTCGAGCGAGAGCTGGCCTTCCGTTACTGCCTCCCCGGTGCGGCCGTAGAAGTAGTTCGCATTCTCACGCGCGTGCTTGCGCATGAACTCCAGCACACCACGTCCGATAGCCGGATTGGACTCCACCGTCCGCTCGGCTACCGTGCAGCTGTTGAATGCGCTGATGATGTCATTGGGACCAAATACCGGATGTGTGAGCGCGGGCAGCGCCGTGAGGATTTCTGGTTGAATCACTTCGTACAGCAGCCCGGAGGGCGAGACAGCGTCGACCACCAGCTTCGACGACCGTTGCGCCACATCAAGCAACGTGGAATCGCTGGTCGCGCGCGCAATGAGCAAGACGAAGTCCGGGTCGTAATCCACGAGGAACGAGTTGGTCGCAAAGGTGCGGCTCTGGAAGTTGAAGTAATTGCGAATGAGCCAGATACCCTGATCCACGTACGCGTGCCGTGCATAGCCCTGCACCATGAGGATGGCGCGCGAACGCGCAGCGGTGTCGCGGAACACCCGCGCGCCAGCCCAGAGGCCTTCGGCCACGCGGAGCGACTCCGTGGTGCCCGATGCGTCCGGTGGCGATCCCTCCTTCCGGCGCCAGCGCACGAACCCACGCGTGTACGGGTCGGCGACTGTATCCGACAGCAGCTTGTGAATCGCGAACTCGCGCAGCGGCCAGTAGAGCGCGCTGTCGGAGGTGAGCGTGGCGTAATTCAGAAGCTGCGCCACGTCCACGGTGTAGACATAGCCATCGGGCCGCGCGAGCTGGGAGGCCCCCGCAGCGATGTTGATGGTGGCGCGCACGTTCGCAAGCGCGGCGCGCACCTGCCCGTGCAGAAGCGGATCACCGGGCAGCAGCAGATCCGGCAGCCGGCGCACGGGCATCGACTTGCACCCTGCCGCGAGCGTCAGTGCCGTGAGAGAGGACCGCACCAGCCATGAGACGGATCGCATCAGAAATACTGCCAGATCACGAGGGAAATAGTGGTGCCGCTGCCGGAATTCCGGCCGGCTACCTCCTGGGAGATGCCGACCTGCTCGAAACGGGTCCTGGCCGACCGATACAGTGCTGCCGCCTGCACCTGATACGACGAGTAGTCGGGATCCAGGGTATAGTTGTTGTTGACGGCGATGGGGCTGCCATTGCGGAGCCCCGTGACGGTCACCGCCGAGAGCATCGCCGTCCAGTTCGGCGTGTATCGCAGTGCGCCGAGGACATTGAAGCGAAACTCGTCGGCGGGTGCGCCGCTCCGGTAGCGGAGCGCCGCATCCGTCACCCAGTACCCGCTGCGACCCCGCACGTTCAATCCGCCGAGCTGCCGCACGCGTCCCTCGATGTCGGTCTGGGCAAAACCAATGAGCGGGTCACCCTGGCCCACCACTGGCAGCTTCAGCGCGAGCCCCGCCGAGCAGAACAGGCGGCCAACGACAGGGAGCCGCTCGACCGCCGCGGCGAATGCGACCTCGGGATTGGACAGTCCGGCCGACTGGTGCGACGAGCGCGCATCCACGGAGGACAGCCGCACCACGGCGAGGTTGCCGATCAGGGTCAGGTCATCGGTGGCGCCGTACTCGATGTACGCGCCCAATTGCGATCGCGAGAATGTTGCGGGATTGCTGTAGCGGGCGCCGTGCGCGTCATAGCCATGCGTCGCCCTGTAGAAGGACGGGCCGATGAAGAGGATGCCCTCGCCGTCCGGCTTTGTGCAGTGCAGGTTCTGGGCGTCTGCCGGCGCTCCCATGGCGAACACGCAGCAGGCAAGCCACCTCACGATCGTGGCAACGCTTGGGGGGGACGGTCGACGTGGGGGCACGACGCAAATTAGCGGAGCGCGTGCGCTGCGTGCGGGCGCATGTATATTCCGGGTTCGATTCACTCCTGTCACCCTGCTGCTCGAGGAGGATGCGACGATGCATCCCGTCCACGACAATGCGTCTCGCTCGCCCCAGGTAAGCTCGCCCATCCCGGCGCGCGAGCGCTGCCTTCGCGCGCGAACGCAATGAGGGTCGGGAGTGCCCTGCTGATGCTGACCGTGAGCGCGTCAGGCCAGCTCGCATGGGCGCAGGGGAAGGCGGCTCCAGCGGCGTCGGCGGGTGCGGTGCGCGGGGGGACGTCCATTACCTGGCAGTCGACGTATGCGCAGCAGGGCTTTCACGAAGGCGTGATGCTCGCGGGAACGTCTGCGGTGGTGGACAAGTACTTCCGGGTGCCCGCCGGCCCGGTGACACACGCGGCGCTCCGCCTTCGCATCGACCACGATTTTTCCGAGTACCGGTACGCGGCTCTCGAGATCCGCGTGAACGACATTGCGCGGCGCGTCGTGCCGCTCAAGGGCACGGCGGCATCGACGGTGATCGAGCTGCCCCTGGCGCTCGCGGACGTGGCCAACCGCAGTCCGGTGCGCATCACCCTTCGCCTGTCCGCCGCGCTCAGCGACGACCGGTGCTTCGACCAGCGCGTGGGTGTCGGCTTCGTGCGTGTCGCGCCCGAGTCGGGACTGCACGTGGACTTCTCGCCGAACGCCCTGACGACCGTCGCCGCGGCCTGGTCGATCCTGCCGGAGACCACGACAGTGGTGCTGCCCGTGCGCGGGACGCGCGTGACGCCCGGCGAGTTCAAGGCGGCATGGCAGGTCTACGCTGCATTGCTGGCCGATGGCCATGTCGTGCGGCTTGCACGTGGTTGGGGTGAGGCGGCAAGCGCGCGCGGGCGACCGGCTGTGGTGATTGGTGACGCAGTCGCCCCGGGGATGGCGACGCCGGCCGCGTCATCGCTGGACAACGTGCAGGTCGAGACGCTGGCTGGCGCGCCGCTGCTGCGCGTGCGCGGCGGCGATTCCGCCCGCGCAGGGGCGATGCTCGGCCTCGGCTGGCGGAATGTCACGACGTCTGGCTCGCTCCGCGCGCTCACAGTGCGGCCGCTCGTAGGCGGGGCGAGTGACGGCTCGCGGTCGTTCGATGAACTGGGAGTGGGCAGCGTGGAGCAGGATGCGGTGGGGCAGGCGGAGTGGATCGTGCCGTTCAGCCAGCGCGACTTTGCCGGCGGCGTGGTTCCGTCGAGCGTCATGCTCGACCTCATCGTGGGGCAGAGTACGAGCACGCTGGAGAACGTCCTTCATGTCTACCTCAATGACGTGCTCGTGCACAGTGCGCGACTCGCAGCCCGCGGCCAGCGACAGCGCATCGAGGTCCCGCTGCCCCCGTACCTGCTGGGCGCCGAGGACAACCTGCGGATGGTGTTTCAGCGTCCCGCGGAGGGCGGCGACTGCAAGTTTCGGCAGAGCGGCATTCCCGTGGAACTTCTGGGAACGAGTGTCATCCTGACCACTGGAGCGGACACCCATGCGGCCGACTTCTGGCAGCTTGGTCCATTGTTCCGCGCGGGCTTTCGCGCGTTCCTTCCGGCGGCGTATCTCGACGATCCGGCGGCGTCGCTCGCGTTTCTCGGTGCGCTGAGCCAGTCGTTGCCACTGCGGTCGCTGGGCGAGGTGGTGTTCTATACGACCCGCGCCGAGGTCAGCGGCGAGGCGCCATTCCTGCTCGTGAGTCGAACGGCGCCGGCTGGCCTGGCTGCGCCGATCCTCACCGAGGGGCGTCGCACGCAACTGCGGTCGAACGACGGACGGCTGCTGCTCGACGTGGAGGGGATCTCATCCAGCATCGTCCAGATTGCGACGACAGGGTCGGCCGTGGGCCTGTGGGTGCTGCCGCCGGGCAGCGGCGCGCTGCGTGCTCCACGTTCGTTGCAACTGGACCGGGGCAATGTCGCATTCGTGGGGGACGCCGGCATCGAGATGGCGTTTCAATCCGACCGCGACCGCGCCGTTCGTGTCTCGCATCCGGACGACATGACGTGGAGCGGGTTGTATGCGCGCTACCGCTACTGGTTCATCGCGGTGCTCTGGGTGCTCACCACACTCGGCTTCATCTATCTCGTCAGGCAGCGGAACGAGCGTTGGCCTCCGGCGCGATGACGGCGCCGGCGGTGGGGGACAGCGCGCACGTTGCCACGGTGACGCGGCGGGTGAATCGTGCAGAGGATGATTTTGTGGGGAGTCTGCTCATCGACCGGCAGATCATCACCGCGGCGCAGCTTGAAAAGGCCCGCGCGGCGCAGCTCGGGTGGCAGGTTCCGCTGGGCGACGCGCTGGTGGCACTCGGCTTCGTGCGCGCGGCGGACTACTACCCCGCCGTGGCCGCCTACTTTGGCGCGCCATACCTCAACCTCATCGACGAGCCGCCTGACGAGACGCTGCTCGAAGCGGCGAGCGCAGCGGAGTATGGGCGCGAACTCCTGATGCCGTGGCGCAGGGTGGACGGCAAGCTGTGGGTGGTTGCCGCCGATCCCGGGCCCGAGCTGGTGCTGCGTGTACGGCGACAATATCCCGACGTGCAGCGCATCGCCGTCACGTCGAAGTTCGATATCCTCTGGACGCTGCAGCGCGTGTTCGCGGACGTCTACACTGGTCGCTCACTCAGTGCGCTGGCGATTGCGGACCCCCGCATGTCGGCGCGGACCGTCTTCACGCTGTCGCAGCTTGTGGTCCTTTACGTTCTCGCGGTGGTGATCATCGGCGGGCTTGCGGTGGCGCCGGTGGCAACACTCGTGACGGTCAATGTTTTCATGACCGCGTACTTCCTCGGCAACTTCCTCCTCAAGTCGCTGCTCGCGTGGGAAGGCGGCGGTCGCGGGATGGACGCGGCCACCGTGTCGAGCGAACAGGTGTCTGCGCTGCCTGACGCGACACTGCCGGTCTACACGGTGCTGGTGCCCATGTTCAGGGAACCCGAGGTGTTGCCCATCATCACCGGTGCCTTGCGCCGCCTGGACTACCCCCTGGCGAAGCTCGACATCAAGCTGGTGCTCGAGGAGGACGATCACGAGACAATCGACGCGGCGAAGGCGCTGGGGCTCGAAAGCATTTTCGAGATCATCCGCGTGCCACACTCGCAGCCGCAAACCAAGCCGAAGGCCTGCAACTATGCTCTGCACTTCGCGCGCGGTGAGTACACGGTCATCTACGACGCGGAAGACAAGCCCGAGGCAGACCAGCTGAAGAAGGCGATCGTCGCGTTCCGCCACGCACCGGCCAACACGGCGTGCATCCAGGCGCGCCTCAACTATTTCAACGCGGAAGAGAACTGGCTGACGCGCATGTTCACGATCGACTATTCACTCTGGTTCGATCTCATGCTCACTGGCCTGGAAGTGCTGCGCATTCCCATTCCCCTCGGCGGCACCTCCAATCACTTCCGGACCTCCGTGCTGCGGGAGTTGCATGCGTGGGACCCGTACAATGTCACCGAGGACGCCGATCTGGGCGTGCGGCTCACGCAAAAGGGCTACCGCGTGGGCACGGTGAATTCCACCACGTTCGAGGAAGCCGTGGTGAGCGTGCCGGTGTGGATTCGCCAGCGGTCACGCTGGATGAAGGGGTACATGCAGACCTACCTGGTCCACATGCGGCATCCGGTGGCGCTGTACCGCTCCCTGGGCGCCGTGGGCTTCTGGGGGTTCCAGTTCTTCGTGGGCGGGACGGTCGCCGCCGGCCTGTTCAATCCCGTGTTCTGGCTGATGTTCCTGGTGTGGCTGGTGTCGCGGTCCCACGCCTTTGATATCGTTTTTCCGCATGTCCTGCTGTACCTCAGCCTGTTCAACCTGCTGGTGGGCAACGTGCTGTTCACCTATCTGGCACTCATTGCGCCCGTGAAGCGTGGCCGGTGGCGGCTGGCGCCCTTCGCGCTCACCGTCTTCTTCTACTGGGTGCTGTTGTCCGTCGCGGCGTACAAGGGGTTGTGGCAGTTGCTCACGAGGCCGTTCTACTGGGAGAAGACGCAGCATGGCATGAGCAGGGTGGCGATCGACGACGCCACGGCGATGGCGGCATGATCGTCTTCAGGGAGTCGCCATTTGCGGGCGACAAGGTGCCGGCGCGGATCCGGCTGGTGATCGTGGTCGCGAGCTTCGGATTCCTCGCCCTGTTCCAGAGTTATCTCCTCCACAATGAATACGTGTCGCTGGACGCGATGCGTCGGTGGACGGATGTCATGATGATCTGGGATGCCCGCGGCGTCGCGCGCAGCGCGCTCGTGCTTGTCTTCCCCCCCGTGCCGTATGGCGTGCTGCTGATCCTGCACGCCATCCCGCCGCTGGGTGGCCCCTCGGCGTCCTATGTACTGGACAACATCGCCGTGGCGGGTGTGGTCGGCACTTTCGCGGGCAGCGTGTACCGGCGTACGCAGTCGGCCACCTGGTCGCTCGTGCTGGCCGCGCTCGTGCTCCTGAACCCGCTGATGCTCTGGATCGCCACGAGCGGCGAGGGACACGGCGTGCTCCTGGGTACGTACTACCTGCTCAGTGCGGCAATCCTTCGCGTGAAGCTGAATCCGGATGTCCGCGCGCAGATCACGCTGAGTGCGGCGCTCGCCTTCCTCGCGCTGTGCGACACTCGCTTCGTTTTCATCGTGGCGGCGCTCGTGCCGCTCATTGCATTTCTCGGCGACCCCAGCACCATCGAGAGCTCGCCATTCAGCTATTATGCCGTCGTGCTCTTTGCACCCCTCGTGGTGCTGCTGACGCATGCGTATCTCAACTGGGTCTTTCTCGACGATGCCCTTGCCTTCGTGAAGCATGTGGACGCGCCGTTTCGCGGAGCGGCGGGCATCGCCCCGCTCTACCCCTGGTTGCGCGACTCGGGCGGGTCGTTGTTCTCGCCGATCATTGACGGCCTCGGCTTTGCTGCCCTCTGTGCTCCGCTCGCGCTCTTCGTGCTCCCGCCGCTGGCGAGTGCGCGCCGGCTGGCATTCGTTGCACTCGCCATCTCCACGAGTGTGCCGGTGCTCGCGCTCGGCCTGTCCACGGCATTCTCCTATTCGCCACATCCCGCGCCATTCATGGGGCTCGTCCTCGTGCCCACGATCCAGTCGGCGGTGCTGGTGCTGGAACGGTGGGGCCGGCGCGTTGTCGTTGCCACGCTCCTCGCGTTCGGCGCGCTCGGCGGGTGGATGCTCGTGACGTGGAAACCGACCGAATCGATGGTGCGCTGGCGTACAGCGCTCGCCGGGCCGGCGCCGCTCGCGAGCGCAATGGAGTTGGACCTGGGGCACTGGCTGCATGACCACGGCGACGAAACGCTCGTCGACGATCGAAGCGCGTATGTTGCTATCGTTGCGCGGCAGAGTGCGCGCAACCTCTTCCTGCCCCCCTCCGATGAGTTCAAGATGGCCGTCATTGGCGGGCGCGTGAGCGCCGCACAGATTGTGGTTCCGCAGCCGGGAAGCGTTGCCGCCGTGCGTGACCAGATCGCGCACGCATTCCCAACGCTGTACGAGCATGGACGCGCGGGGTACCGTCTGGCGTACGACGGGGCGGGGTGGCGTGTCTATCGTTCCACCAGCGCACCTGCGGCCGTGCACCTGTTCGCCACTGAAGTGGCGCACTGATGCAGGCGCTCATCGTGGAGGACGATCGCCTCATGGCGCACCTGCTGGCCGAGGTGCTGACGACAGCGCGCTTCGCGGAGCCGGTGATTGTGGAGTCTGCTGAAGAGGCGTTTCGCCTGCTCCGCCTGGACGATCCCGGGGCGCCGGCAGGAGCTCCGCAAATCATCTTCATGGACATCCAGCTGGGTGGTGTGGACGGTATCGAGGCCTGCGCGCGCATCAAGGCGGATGCGCGGTATGCCGACGTACCGGTCATCATGGTCACCGCCTCCACGGATACCGACGCACTGGAGATGGCCTTCGTGGCCGGTGCATCGGACTACATCACGAAGCCCATCAATCCGGGCGCGCTCCTCGCGCGTGCGCGGTCGGCGATCCGGCTGAAATGCGAGATCGAACGGCTGCAGACGCAGGACGGAGCGGCCGTGATGATGCGGGCGCGCATTCACGAGCTGGAGGAGAGCCTCGGCGCGCAGGCCGCAGTCGATCCCGCCACGAAGCTGCCGCTGCGCGGTATCCTGCGAAAGGTGGCGTGCTACCATCTTGACGGCGCAGCGACCGACGCGCGGCACGCGATTCTCGTGGTGGTGGTGGACGCCTTCGACAACTACCTGATGTTCCACGAGGAGGAACCGACGGCCGCCATGATGGCGAAGGTTGCGAACGCACTCGCGAACGTGGGCGCTCGCGCCGGCGATCTCCTCGTGCGCTCGGACAGGGGGAGTTTTGCGCTGCTCATGCCGGACGTCGAGGAGGATGCGGGGCGTCAGGTGGCCGACCGGCTTCGACTCGCCGTCTTCGAGCTCGGAATCCCGCACGAATACTCCTCGGTCGACGCGGTGGTGACCGCGAGTGTGGGCATCGTGGAGTCGGGTGCGCAGGGCGCGGGACATCATGCCACGGTACTCGCCGCGGCCGAGCATGCCGCGGCGCGGGCTATCGATGCCGGGGGCAACCGTACGCACCTGGCGGTCGTGCAGTCGTGAAACGCTACCGTGTGCTGTCGCCCTGAGCGCAGCGAAGGACCTGCTTCTCGCCGGGCGCAAGAGCAGGTCCTTGACTGCGCTCAGGCCGATAACCGGCGGCTCGCTTCAGAGCCGGTGCTCTCGAATCGCGTCGCCGAAGGACTGCGCCGCCTCCTGCATGTCCTTGAGCAGCTTTCGCTGCTCGGCCGATGCGACGCGCGCATCCTCGCTCGCCGCGCGCACACCCTCAGCGGCCAGGCGCATGTCCTCGGCCGCAGAGCGCAGCGCGGCCGCCATTTCGTTCGCCTGCTCGGTGGACGCGCGCATCTCACTCCGCAATTCGCGCACATGCTCGGCGATGACACGCAGCGCCTCCGCGTCGCCGCGGCGCTGCTCGGCATCGACCCGCGCCCCCTCGGCCACCTGCCGGTGCCCCTCCGCGCCCGCCTGGGCGGCGGCGTCCTTCACACGCCAGCGCTCGGCAGTCTCGCGCACGTTGTCCGCGTTGACCCGGTTTCGGTCGGCCTCGTCGCTTCGCTTGTCGTTCATTCGTCAGTTGGGTGGAGACCCACGCAAATCGCGCGTGATGGCGCGGATGTGAGCGGGAAAAAATATCGCATGGGTGCGCCAGAAAGGCACCGTGCGCGTTCAGCAAAACACGGTCCATCTTCGCCATCGAACGCGGTGCTTGACATGCGGCCTGATTTGCTGCGCATGCAACGCGGCACCGGTAGCGCCCGATGCCGCGTTGCAGCTCCGTGACGTCGTGCTCAGAAGGTCACGCTCGACGCGTTCGAGCACACCGTGCTTCCAGCGTTGCAGACCTGATAGGTGAACGTACCCGTCACCTTGCCGAGCACGTCCGTGTACGCGCTGGTGTTCGTGGGAGACGCGACGCGCGTTCCATTGCGAATCACGTCCACTACCGTGCCCGTGGCGCCGCTCCATGTGAGATTTACCCGCGCGCTGTTGCGCACCTTGTAGCCTCGGGTGGAGAGTGTGATGCCGCTCACCGGAGCGGTGGCGGTCACGGTGCGCGTCGTCGTGTTCGTCGCCCCGAGGTTGTCTGTGACGGTGAGGGTCACGATGTACGTGCCGCCTGCCGCATAGGTATGCGATGGATTCCGCACGGTGGCGGTCGTGGCATCACCGAAGTTCCAGCTCCACGCCGTTACGGTGCCATCGGCGTCAGTGCTGGCATCGGTGAAAGTGCACGACAGGTTGGTGCAGCTGCTGGCGAAGCTCGCGGTGGGCGGCAGGTTGGCGACGCCGCCGGACGGCACCGTGTACCGCGTCAGCACCGGGTAGTGATCCGTCGTCGTTGTGCCGTAGCTGGGGACATACTGGTCCGCTCGGAATACCAGGACCGAGCCGGCGACGTAATCGGCGAGCAACTCGTTGGTGACCAGCTGCTGGTCGATGAGCGACCCGGGGTAGCTCACCTCCGACGTGCCCCCGGCATCCGACAACACCTTGGCGGGGAAGCGATAGCGCGCGCTGTCGGCGACGAAGTTCGCATACGGCGTAGGGCTGCCGGCGAGGATCGACGTATCGACGTCGTCGTTCCAGTCGCCCAGGACGATGACCTTCTGCGTGGGATAGGTGGTATCGAGGTAGCTCTTCAGTGCCGCGCCGGCGGTCTGGCGGCGCTGGTAGCTCGTTGCATCCGCGCCCGACTTCATGTGCAGCACGATGACGACGAGATCCTCGCTGACGCCATTGAGGGTCACGGTCATCTTCACCTCCATCGGCGGCCGCCCGGCAAAGTCGTAGTCGTTCTGGGTAAGGATGATCTGCGCGCTCCGCACGGTTGCCATCGACGTCTTGTAGACGAGTGCGACCTTCTGCTCGGCGTTGCTGAAGTCGCTGTAGTACTGCGGCCCGTTGACGACGCTGGGGTCGTTGGCGAGCAGGCCGGCGTATCCGGGGAGGCGCGCGACGAGGGTAT
The DNA here is from genome assembly GCA_043758185.1 of Gemmatimonadaceae bacterium. Classification (GTDB taxonomy): domain Bacteria; phylum Gemmatimonadota; class Gemmatimonadetes; order Gemmatimonadales; family Gemmatimonadaceae; genus AG11. Next base: position 14,222 of record JAYVNZ010000018.1, read on the forward strand.
CGAACGCCGGCTTGGAGACGATCTCCTGGAGCGCCCAGATGTCGACGTCGGCGCCGGCCATCACGTCGCGCTCGTTTGCCTGCTGCAACGTCTCGTTCGTGGGCCCGAAGCCCGTATCGCCGAACCATTCGACGTTCCATGTCGCGATGTCAAGCGAGGAGGCAGATCCCTGCGGCGGCACTGTGACGAAGCGCGGGGAGGTCGGGGTGGCGACCGCGGGTGGCGACGACACGAGTGGCGCGTCGCATGCCGTGGCGAACGCACAAGCGGCGACGACTGACAGCAGGTGCGCGACGGACCGGGTGGGGAAGGGACGCATGGGGGGCTCCAGCGATGGGGAGACAATGGTCGACGGTGAGTGCGGTCTGCACCCGTGATTACTTCTCCACCTCGTCACTCGCAGTGATTGCGGAGTTGTCATTCTTGTATGGCCCGTACCCGGCGCGGCCGGGATGGCCGGTAATGAAGACAGTCGCGCGACCCATGTTGTTGGCATAGTTGGATTCCGCCAACTGGTGGCAGAGCCCCGTGAGCGGATCGGTCACGCGGGGGCACACGCCACCAACGGCCGGCGCATACGCGGGGTTTACTTCCACCTCGATGGTGTACGTTCCCGGAGGAACGACAGGCTGCCCATCACCGCCGTCGAGCACGAAA
>JAYVNZ010000019.1:0-7879 GCA_043758185.1 Gemmatimonadaceae bacterium
CCCAATGGCATCGACGTCGAGCTCTGGACGTCCACCAATCCCATCTACGTCCGGATCGCCGAAACGCTCCAGGGCTACTTTCAGCTCTCCGGCATCCGCGTGAAGATCGTCCAGCGCGAAAGCGCTGCGGCGCGCGAAGCCGCGCGGAAGGGCCAGACGGATCTCTTCGTGAAGGACTGGTACGCCGACTATCCGGACGCGGAAAACTTTCTGTATCCGCTGCTCCACAGCGCCAACAAGGGTGTCGGCGGCAACGTGTCCTACTTTCAGAATGACCAGTTCGACAGCCTTGTTACCGCGGCGCGGCGCGAGCAGGATGAAACGAAGCGCATCGCGCTCTACACGCAGGCGGACCAGCTGGCGTTCGAACAGGCCCCGATGGTCTTCCTCTACTTCTACAACGAGCTGAACGCCGTGCAGCCATGGATCAAGGGCTTTGTGCCACCGGTCATCTTCAACGGACAGCCGTGGACGTCCGTGACCAAGTCCGCATCGGGGAAGTAGCATGACTGCCTTCATCATCCGTCGCCTGCTGCTGTCCATTCCAACGCTCTTCGGCGTGCTTGTCGTCGCGTTCCTGCTGCTGTATGTCGCCCCGGGTGATCCTGTGATGGCCATGGTCGGCGAACGTGCAGACGAAGCCACCATCGCCCGCCTGCGCGCCGAGTTGCGGCTCGACGACCCGCTTCCAGTGCAGTTCGGGCACTACATCGCCGGCATCGTGAAGGGCGACCTGGGCAAGTCGTACATCACCAATCGACCCATCCGGAAGGACATCCTCGAACGCTTCCCCAAGACCCTGCAGCTCGCCGGGGCCGCCATGCTGCTGGCGACCGTTCTCGGCGTCACGCTCGGTGTGCTGAGCGGCCGCAACCCCGGGAGCGCGATCGACCGTTTTGGCCTGGCCGTCGCATACCTCGGCATCAGCTTCCCCGTGTACTGGGTGGGACTGTTGCTCATCCTGCTATTTGCCGTCACGCTGCACTGGTTGCCGCCGTCCGGCTTCGGCGGCATCCGCTACCTCGCCCTTCCCGCACTCGCCCTGGGCATGCGGTCCATCGCGTTCCTCGCACGCATGACACGCTCGGCCATGCTCGACGCGCTCGGTGCCGACTACGTGCGCACCGCGCGTGCGAAGGGTCTGAGCGAATCCCTCGTTGTCGGACGTCATGCGCTGCGCAACGCGATGATTCCCATCATCACGGTGCTCGGCCTCGACTTCGGCGCCTACCTCACCGGCAGCATCCTCACCGAGACCATCTTCTCGTGGCCCGGTCTCGGTCGCTACGTGGTGAATGCCATTGCGCGACGCGACCTGCCAGCCATCCAGGGATCGGTGCTGTTTCTCAGCGCCGTCTTCGTGCTCGTGAATCTCATCACCGACGTGGCGTACGCAAAGGCCGACCCGCGCGTGAGCTACAATTGACCGACGCACTGCGCTTCGACGACTACCAGCACGCCGCGGCGCGCACCGCTAATACGGCATTGAGCGACGCGCAGCGTCTTCTCGACGCGGCAGCCGGTCTCGCAGAGGAGTCGGGCGAAGTGCTGGGTCTCATTCGCAAGCACGTGATGCAGAACCGGCCGCTCGATCGCGCTGTCGTCATCGAGGAACTCGGCGACGCGCTCTGGTGTCTCGCAATGGTCGCGGGCACAATGGGCGTGTCACTGTCCGACGTGGCGCGCGCGAACGAGTCGAAGCTGCGCATCCGCTATCCTGGTGGATTCTCGACGCCGGGTCACGACGGAAGCGCGTGACTCTGGTGGCGTGTTGCGGGGGCGGGTACAATGATGCGTTGGCCCAACTGCTCTAGCAGGAGCGGCGTACTGATGGGTGGAGGCCATCCGTCACCGTACGTTGCCCTTCCTCGCGAGGTCCCCCATGTCAGCATCACGCCGTATCATCGTCGCCGTCGCGCTCGCGCTTGCGACGGGCTGTGGACCACACCAGGCCACGGTCGGAGAACAAGCGCTACCAGCCAGGAATCCCCTCGTCATCAGCCAGGCCGAGCTCAGCGATCCGGCCATAGCCGCCATGGATGCGCTCACCGCCATCCGCCAGCTCCGGCCATCTTTTTTCCGTGATCGTGGCCCACAGACACTGCGCTCTGGCGGCGATCCCGCACTCGCGCCCGGCCAGGTGCGCGTGTCTCAGGATTACGGGCCGCTCCAGGCAGTTGGCGCGCTGAGTTCCATCGGCACGCGCACTCTCGTCGAGGTACGGTACCTTAACGCAAACGATGCCACCGCTCGCTTCGGTATCAACGCGAATGGCGGCCCCGTCATCGTCGTCCTGTCGGCCCTTCAATAGAAGGCCTTCGCAGAACCGCGCGTGGCCCCGAGAAAATACTGGTTGTCACCCTGACACTCCGCACCGAGGTTTCATGGCACGCAGTGCACTGACCATCGTTACGCTCGGCGTCGTGATGGCATGCTCCGGCAATCCGGCTCCGAGTGCCGATTCAAGTGCCACTCGCCGCCCGGATGTGATCACGGCCGAGGAACTCGCCGATCCGTCGGTTGCCGCCGGCGACGCGCTCGAAGCGGTGCGCCGTCTCCGGCCCAGCTTCCTCGTGACGCGCGGCGTGTCGAGCATCAAGAACACCAGCGCTGGCTCCGTTCACATTTCCATAGACGGCGCGCCGCTGCTCACGGTCGACAACCTCGCTCGCCTGCGCCCCGCACAGATCGCCGAGATCCGGTATCTCAACAGCTCGGACGCCGCGCAGCGGTTTGGCACCAGCGCGGGCACCGGCGGCGTGATCCTCGTGCGATCACGGTAGGACGCAGGTAACCGTCAGTCGTCCTTCTGGCCGAAGATGGCCATGTTCGACGAGTGCCCAGGTGCGACCTTCTTCTCTGGATAGATCCAGTGCACCGCCTGGTTCACAGCAGTCGCGGCCTCGCCGAACCCGCACGCGATCAGCTTGAGCTTGCCGGGATACGTGGTAACGTCACCCGCAGCCCAGATGCCGGTGCGGCCCGTTTCCATCAGCTGGTTCACGACGATCTCGTCCTTCTGTAGCGTGAGGCCCCAGTCGGCAATGGGTCCGATGTCACTCACGAACCCCAGCATCGGCAGCACGACATCGGCCTCGATGTCCGTCGTCGTCTTCGCCTTGACGTCGCGGAGCACCACGTGCGTGAACCGGTCGCCCGCCGACCGGCACTGCACGTCACCAATCTCGTGAAAGGTGAACATCGACGCGCGCCCAGCCTTCACGTCGGCGTCGAATTGCGACACCGTGGCGCCATGCGCGCGGAAACGGTCACTGCGGTGCACCAGCGATACATGGGTGGCAATGCCACCGAGTTGCGTCGCCCAGTCGAACGCCGAATCGCCTCCGCCGATGATGACTACGCGCTGACCCGCAAACTCCTTCGGGTCCGTGACCACGTCATAGATGCCCTTGCCGTACCACGGTTCCGTGCACGCCTGCGGAAGCCGCCGCGGGGAGAACGCCCCGATGCCCGCCGCAATGAGGATGGACCGCGACGGAAACTCGCCCTTTTCCGTATGGAGTACGAACATGCTGTCCCGCTCCTCCAGCCCCGTCACGCGCTGTCCGAGGTGCACGGGCTGCTGGAACTGCGCCGCCTGCTCCGCCAGGGAGCGCACGAGGTCCTTGGCCAGGACCTTGGGATGGCCTGCCACGTCGAAGATGAACTTTTCGGGGTACAGCGCTGCCAGCTGGCCACCGAGCTCGGGCAACGCATCAACGATCTGAGCCGTGGCGCCCCGCATGCCGGCATAGAAGAGCGCGAAAAGGCCAGCGGGGCCGCCCCCGATGATCGTGATGTCCTTGATCTCATGTTCCATCATGGGAAAATGGCCACTCGAGCGCCGCAGCGCGAGCGTGCCGTGCCGTCCTCCGTCAAGCGAGCGCGCTCCACGAGCGAGCCGTCAATCACGCGCGCGGCGCGAGCGGGCCGTCAAACGCGCGCGCAGCGCGAGCGAGCCCATCCGCGCGAGCGAGCCGTCGGCCATTCTATATTTCGCCCCAAATGAAGATCTATACAAAGACCGGCGACGCCGGCGAAACAGGGTTGTTCGGCGGTGGCCGCGTGGCCAAGGACGACGTCCGGGTCGAGGCGTATGGTGACGTCGATGAGCTGAACGCCGTCATAGGGATGGCGCGGTGCATCGAGCTGATGCCCCGCATCGACGATGTGCTCCTCCCGATCCAGCGCGACCTGTTTGCGATCGGCGCCATTCTCGCCACCCCTGACCGTGACAAGATGGCGCTGCACCTCGAAAAGGCACGCATCGACGACGGACGCATCGCCGAACTGGAGCACGCCATCGACGCTGGCGAAGCCGAACTCGAACCGCTGCGCGCGTTCATCCTGCCGGGTGGATCCCCCAAGGCGTCCGCCCTTCACGTGGCCCGCACAGTCTGCCGTCGCGCCGAGCGGCGTGTCGTCCGGCTTCAGCACCAGGTGGAGTTGCCTCCCCTCGCGGTGATCTACCTGAACCGCCTGTCCGACCTCCTCTTCACCCTCGCGCGTGTCGCCAACGTGCGCGTCGGTTCGGGCGAGGTCACGTGGTAGCGCCATGACACAGCTGGCGACGGATGCACTCCGGACGGTGGACGCGGGATCGTACTCGGTTTGCATGGAGCCCGGCTTGCGCCACCGCTTCGCGTCGCTCATCGCGTCCGCGGCGCCCGCGCACAGGTACGCCATTGTCACGGACGAGCACGTCCGCCCGCATTACGGCGATGCACTCGCTGCATCGCTTGCCGCGCATGGTCGCGTGTCGGTCCACGTGCTGCCTCCCGGCGAGGCCTTCAAGACGCGCGATACGTGGGCGAGGGTCACTGACGAACTGCTCGCGGCTGGCTGTGGACGCGATACCACCCTGGTTGCGCTCGGCGGCGGCGTGGTGGGGGACTTGGCGGGCTTCGTTGCTGCCACGTTCATGCGCGGCGTGCCCGTGGTCCAGTGCCCCACCACGCTCCTTGCCATGATCGATGCATCCGTCGGCGGCAAGACGGGCGTCGATACCGCGGCCGGCAAGAATCTCGTGGGGGCCTTTCACGAGCCCGCCGCCGTCCTCGCCGACGTCGAGGTGCTGCGTACGCTTCCTGTCGCGCACATGCGCGCCGGTCTCGCGGAGGCACTCAAGCACGGCATCATTGCCGACGCGGACTATCTGGCCGCGCTCGACGCGACCGTCAGTTCCATCCTTGGCGGCGATGCAGGCGCCACGCTCGATGCCGTCGCGCGGAGCGTGGAGATCAAGGCCGCCGTCGTGTCCGCCGATGCGCGCGAGCACGGCCTTCGAAAGACGTTGAACTTCGGCCACACCATTGGCCACGCCATCGAGCACGTGAGCGGATATGCGCTCCTGCACGGTGAATGCGTGGCCATAGGGATGGCGCTGGAGGCGCGTGTCGCCGAGCGCGTGGGTGTGGCCACGATGGGCACTGCGGATGAGATCGAGGGCATCCTGCTGCGCGCCGGTCTTCCGGTCAGGCCACCGAGGACGTTCTCCGCCGTGGATATCCTTGCGGCCACGCGGCTGGACAAGAAATCGCGAGGCGGCACAGTGGAGTACGCGCTTCCGGAGCGCATCGGCGTCATGATGGCCAATGGCACGTCGTGGTCCGTGGCCGTTGACGATGCCGTGGTTCGCGACGTGCTGGCATGACATACCCATCGGCCGGGACGCCACCTCGCGGGGAGCAGCGCGCGGGAAACCGCGTATCGCACTCCGCGCTGACGCCGTCGCGACATGCAGGTTCGCGACGCCGCCGGTCGCTGTACGGGGCCGGCATGTTCGGCCTGGTGCTGGCCGTTGGTGTAACGGCATCACTCCTTCGCGAACGCACGGCGACGGTTCCTCCGCCCAGGCCCATCAGGTTTGCGCCCTCCCTCGTGCTGGCGCCACTGCGTCTCGAGGGCGCACTGGTGCGCGGCGCGGCGGCCAATTGGGCGCTCACCCGAAAGTCGGCAGTACGTCTGGGGGATCCGATGCCGGTGGCACTGACGGCCTATTGCCTGAAGGGCCTCACGCGTCGCGACCACTACGTGCGCGATGGCATCGTGGCGGCGGACCCGCGGATGTTTCCGCTCGCGCGCTACCTCGAGGTGTACGTGGGCCGCCGGTATTTCGGTCGCTTCCTGATCGACGACACGGGCGGAAAGATCAAGGGCAACAGGCTCGACATCTGGACGCCGACGTGCTCCGAGGCTCGGCGGTTCGGGTTCCAGCATGGGATCGCCGTGCTCGTTCCCCGCCCTCGCGGCGCCAACAAGGACACACTTCTCACCGGTCGCCTTGGGGGCGCGGTGGCCCTGATGGGCAAGGTCGGCGGCAAATAGCTGCCAGCTGTGCCTTCGGCCGGACGGCTGACGCCTGCAACCGTAGCGCCGGTGGATCGGCCTGACCGCGCATCGCCAATGTGCGCTGTCCTGTCGGACAGTCCAGTCCGACAGTCCGACTGTCAGACAGTCAGACTTTGGTTTCTGGTCCTGTCCTTGCCCCTTGGCTTATTCGACCTCATCCAGAAGGCACGCACATGTCAGCATTCGGCACCTACCTCATTGGCTTCATCGTCCTCATCGTCGGGCTCGGCATCGCCGCATTCCTCCTCAACGTCCCCACGATGTGGATTGCCGTCGGCGTGATCGTGCTCATTGGCATCGGCATCCTCATGGCCACGAGCCGCACCAAGATGAAGGACCCGCCGTCACAGTAAGCGACGTCTGGCGGCTTGGCTTTGGGGCCAAGCAGATGATGCTGACCTGATAAGCGAATGTGGTCCATACGTTTATGACCGTATTCCACATTGCCAGCGTCTAATTGGTACGTCAGAATGACCGAATCGTCGGAAAAATTGACGAAATTTCGTTGAGTAACCGCCAAACTGCTGTCATTACAGCAGTTAGGTGCATCACAATTCTGACGTGCTGGTCATTCTGGCAAAGTCCCTGTTGACGGGTTTTTCCCCCGACATTATCGTGGCCGTCCTGCTGACTCACGCGGGCGCGCGGCTCTGTGCAGCCGGGGACGCCCGACCACCTTCCGGCACAGGTAAGGGGCGTGTATGGAGCAAGCGACCGAGACCAGGTCCAAGGGCTATTTCCGTTCGTCCCCTTCCACCGCGTTTGACCAGTACCTCCAGGACATCCAGAAACTGCCGCTGATCAGCGACGCGGCCGAGGAACGCCGGCTCGCCCGGCTTGCGCAGAAGGGTGACGAGGCCGCCGCGGAGCGGCTCGTCACGGCAAACCTCCGGTTCGTCATTTCCTACGTCAAGAAGTATCAGGGCCACGGTCTCGACCTGAGTGAACTCGTTGCCATCGGCAACGAGGGCCTCCTCAAGGCCGTCCGGAAGTTCGATCCGGACCAGGGCGTCAAGTTCATCTCGTATGCTGTCTGGTGGGTGCGCCAAGCCGTCCTCAAGGCCCTGGCTGAACAGACGCGCAGCGTGCGCATCCCACTCAACCAGAACTCACAGCTCATCCGCCTGGCGCGCGCAGAGACCGTCCTGTCGCAAGTGCTCAAGCGCGATCCCACCGAGCACGAGATCTCGCGCCTCCTCGAGGAGACGCCCGAGGCGGTCCGTGCGGCCAAGCAGATGAGTTCCACCGAGGTGTCGCTCGACGCTCCCATCGACCGGTCGGACCGCGAGGCATCCACACTCGGCGAGCGATTCGCGGGCGTGGACGGCTCCGAGATCGAGGACGTCACCGACTACAAGCTGATGAAGTCGTTCATCGAGAAGGTCTTCCGCAAGTATCTCACGCCCCGCGAGCGGAAGATCCTCTTCCTCTACTACGGGCTGGACGAGAGCGGCGAGCCGATGACGCTGGAGAAGATCGGCGCCCTGATGGGCGTGACCCGCGAGCGGATTCGCCAGATCCGTGAGCG
>JAYVNZ010000020.1:0-5377 GCA_043758185.1 Gemmatimonadaceae bacterium
TTATGTGACGTCAGAAGCCGATGGGGGACATCGGACGTCACACCCAACGTCAAACGCAGGGTGCGATGTCTGATGTCACCCATCGGCCACTGACGTCACTCAAGAGGACATGCCGATTCGGCGAAAACACCGGTGGCGCGGCGCCCGATGTCCGACGCCAGACCTCCGATTTCTGACCTCCGAAGTCTGACATCAGACTGCAGTTCACCCCCCCAGTGAGGTTGCCGCCCTCCCCTCCGCAAACAACTCCTCCAGAGTCTGTCTCATGCGGCGCGACCAGCTTGCGTATCGGTCCTGCCACACCCCCGGGATGTTCACCGGCGTCGCCTCATGCGCGAGGTCGTCCAGCGACAACCCGACAAGCGCCGACGGCGTGCGGCGAATGAACGCATGCACCGCCGGGATCAGGGTGTCCGACGTCACGTGCTGATGCGCATCATGGGGCAGCAATCCCGCGTCGATCAGTGACGTCACCAGCGCACCCAGGTCGTTCAGGCGCGAGGCGCGCATGCCTGACGCCGCACCCGCGTCCGTGAGGTCCCCCACCTCGCTCCGCAGCATGATGTCCCGCGCCTCCGCCCACCCCACCAGCGGTGGCAGGTCGTGGGTATTCACCGTCGCCAGCGCCATTCGCGGGTACGCCTCCGCGTCGCGGAACCGGCCGGTATGAAAGTCCCTCTCGAACACCTGCACCTTCGAGCTCAGTACTCCCCACTTCGCGAGCACGCCTGGTACATCGGGGGGCACCGTGCCGAGATCCTCGCCCACCACGAGTGCATTGTGACGCACGCTCTCCAGCGCCACGATGCCAAACAGTTCTTCACTGAACGACCGCACGTACGCGCCCTGCCGGGCGGATTCACCGAGTGGCACCCAGAACATGCGGAACAGGCCGAGTGCGTGATCGATGCGCAGGGCGCCCGTGTGTCGAAAGCCGGCGCGGAGCAATCGCGTCCAGTACTCGTAGCCCGTCGCGCGCAGCACGTGCGGGTTGATGGCCGGCAGGCCCCAGTTCTGGCCTTCGTCGGAGTACATGTCCGGCGGGGCACCCACGGTGGCGCCCAGGAGGAACAGCTCCGGGTGCGACCACACGTCGCTGCCCGACGACGCGGATCCAACAGCGAGATCCTGGTACATTCCCAGCTCGAGGCCCGACTGCATTGCATCCGACTCCGCAACGCCAAGCTGGCGGTCCAGCTCGAACTGGAGCCACCGATGGTAGTCCACCCGGTCGGCGAGCTCGCGCCGGAGTTCGGCCACTGCGTCGCCATTGGCATTGCGCAACGGCACCGGCCATTGCCGCGCGTCCGGTCCCTCTCGCTCCGCAATGGCCATGTACGTGGCGAAGCCGGTGAGCGGCGGATCTTCCCGCGCGATGTAGTTGGCGTACTCGCGCGCACGAGGCGAGTTGTTCGCCACCTCGCGCTGCTGGAAGGTGCGATGCAGTCGTGCGAGCACCGGCTCGCGGAGCGCCATCACGCGTTCGTATTCCACCATGGTTGCCGCGCGCACCTCCGCCAACTCACCCTGGAATTCCGCTGAGTCGATCTGCTCGCGCGCCGCGGGGTCGTGCGCGAGTTCCGGCACGTCCTCCACGCGCAGGTACAGCGGATTGCGGAACAGCCGCGTGATGGGGCTGTAGGGACTCACGTCGTAGCCCGCGTTGCGCAGTGCATGCAGCGGGTTCATGCCCACGAACGAGCCACCTTGCTGCCCCAGCCAGTGCGCGATGGACTTGATGTCGCCGATGTCGCCGGCTCCCCAGTTCCCCGCGCTCCGAACGGTATAGAGGTTGGTGGTGATGCCGAAGCCGCGGTGTCCGTGCAGGCGCACCTCGGGGGGCGTGCATCGCGATGGCACCACGATCAAGCGCTGCGTGCCGTGATGATGGCTGTCGCCCGCGTGAAAATCCACGTGCAGCGAGTGATAGCCCAGGGGTGGCACCACCGGCAGGGTGAGCGCAATGCGACGAGAGCCACCGCCGTGCGTGTCGCCATGCCACTCCGTACGAATGCCCTCCTCGGTCACCAGCGTGAGCCGCCACGCCACGTGCTCGGCGTCCGTGCGCGGCACGCGCACCATCACGCGCGAGAGCGACCGGCTTCGCTGCCGTACCACACGCACGGGTGCAATGCACTGTGCGCGTTGCTCGCGGCGGAGCCGGCGGAGCACGCGCGCCGCACGCGCCTCCGTGCGCGCGTCCAGGCCCATGGCGGCGAGCAGCCGTTCGCGCGTGGCGTCCGACGTATGGCGCATCTCGTCGCCCGACTGATCGACGTACGCATCCACGATCCCCATGCGGGTGGCGAGCTGGCGAAGCAGCGGGCGTTCGAGGTCTTCCATTGTGGTTGAGTGGGTCTTCCTTCGGGCCAGCGCTAGCGCGCGGCTGGCATGAACACCAGCGCCGAGAGCGGTGGCAGTGCGAGGTTCACGGAATGACGGCGGCCGTGATAGGGAATGTCGTCCGTATGCACGGACGCCGTCTCGCCGTAGCCACTGCCTCCCCACTGCCTGGCATCGCTGTTCAGCACACACGTGTATTCGCCCCAATCGGGCACGCCGATGCGGTAGGACGCATGCACCGTGGGCTGGAGGTTCAGCACCACGATCGCATGCTCGTTGCCGCTGCGCCGCACGAACGACAGCACCGAGTTGTCCTTGTCCGATACGTCGATCCATTCGAAGCCGCGCGGTTCACAATCCAGCTGCCAGAACGCGCTGTGCTCGCGGTACATGCGGTCGAGCTGCTGCATGAACGCCATGAACGCCGCACGATCCGGCTCGTGCGCCAGGTGCCAGTCCAGCGAGACGTCGTGGTTCCACTCACCCGGCACCGCGATCTCGCTGCCCATGAACAGCAGCGACTTGCCGGGCCGCGTGAGCATGTAGGCGAACAGCGCGCGCAGGTTGGCCAGCTTCTGCCAGTGATCACCCGGCATCTTCTGGTACAACGAGCCCTTCAGGTGCACCATCTCGTCGTGCGAGAGGGGCATGATGAAGTTCTCGCTGTGCTCGTAGATCATCGCGAAGGTGAGCAGATCCTGGTGGTACCGACGGTACAGCGGATCCTTCTCGAAGTACGCGAGGGTGTCGTGCATCCACCCCATGTTCCACTTGAAGGTGAAGCCGAGCCCGCCCTCGTTGATGGGTCGCGTGACGCCGGGCCACGCCGTGGAATCCTCGGCGATGGTGATGCAGCCCGGCGCGTCGCGATGCACGATGGCGTTCATCTCGCGCAGGAAGTCGATGGCGTCCAGGTTTTCGCGGCCACCGTACTTGTTGGGCACCCACTGCCCCGCCTCTCGGCTGTAGTCCAGGTAGAGCATCGAGGCCACCGCATCCACGCGCAGGCCGTCCACGTGGAACTCGTTCAGCCAGTAGAGCGCGTTGGCCACGAGGTAGTTGCGCACCTCGCTTCGGCCGTAGTTGAAGATGAGCGTGCCCCAGTCCGGATGCTCGCCGAGCCGCGGATCCTCGTGCTCGTAGAGCGCCGTGCCGTCGAACCGGCGGAGCGCGTTGTCGTCCTTGGGAAAGTGCGCCGGAACCCAGTCGAGCAGCACGCCGATGTCCGCCGCGTGCAACGCGTCGATGAGGGAGCGGAGTTCATCCGCCGTGCCGTATCGCGATGAGGGCGCGAAGTATCCGGTGACCTGGTAGCCCCACGATCCGTAGAACGGGTGCTCCATCACGGGCAGCAGCTCCACGTGCGTAAAGCCCATCGACCGCACGTGCTCCACCAGCCTGGGCGCTATTTCCCGGTACGTCATGGACCGGTCGCCGTCCTCTGGAATACGGGCCCATGCGCCCAGGTGCACCTCGTAGATGTTCACCGGCTCGCGCACCTGGTCCCTGGTACGCCGGGCCGTCATCCACGCGTCATCGCGCCACTTGTACGTTCCCTCCGGTACGACGATGGACGCCGTATCCGGTGCCGCCTGCATCTTGAATCCCATGGGGTCGGACTTGAGGCGCAGCAATCCCTCGCGCGTGCGCAGCTCGAACTTGTAGAGCGCATTCGCCGCGACGCCGGGGATGAACAGCTCCCACAGCCCGCTGCCCTGCATGCGGCGCATCGGGAACTGGCGGCCGTCCCAGTTGCACCAGTCGCCTACCACGCTGGCCCGCTCCGCATTGGGCGCCCAGACAACGAAGCTGGTGCCCTCGTCGCCGTCGATGGTACGCAGGTGTGCCCCGAGCATGGTCCAGAGCTCGCGGTGCGTGCCTTCGTTGAACAGGTGAAGGTCCATCTCGCCCACCGTCGGCAGGTGACGATAGGCATCACCCCGTTCCCACGAGTGCCCATCGTGCGCGAGAAACCGGAGCGTGTAGTGCAGCGGCAGGGTCACGCCGGGGAGGACGAGCGAAAAGAACCCGTCGCCTTCGTCCTTCATGGCTGTTGCGACGCCGTGGCGGACCACGTAGCAATCGGCGGCAGCTGGCTGGAACACGCGAACGATCATGGCCGGGCGGCCGCCAGCGTCGTACTCATGCGCGCCGAGCAGCTGGTGCGGATCCGAGTGCCGTCCGTCGAGAATGGCGTGCCGCGCGCCCGCGTCGATGGTACTCATAGCGTGTGCTGCTCCACGATGGAGGGCCGTTCCCGCTTCTGTTCCATTGCCGCCGGCATGCGCCGGTCCATGCCGAAGCGCAGCAGCATCACCGCATGCGCATCCACGCTCACCGCGCCACCCCGCACTACCGACAGCTCTTCGCGGGCCGTGTCCACGAGGATCACCCAGAGATTCTCGCCCTCCGCCTCGAGCACCGGAAGCGTGAAGGGCACCGCGTCTTCACCCGCATTCATCACGATGAGCAGCGTGTCGCCACACACGGCGTGCCCCCGCTCGTCCACCTCGTCTGTTGCCGCGCCGTCGACGAGCATGCCGATGGTGTGCGCGCCTGAACTGCGCCAATCTACGTCAGAAAGCTCCCGTCCGTCGGGGCGGATCCACGTCACGTCCTTTCGCGTCGATCCGGCGGCCGGCTCTCCGCGGAAGAAGTGCCTGCGACGAAGCACCGGATTGGCCTGGCGCAGGACCAGCAGCTTTCGCGTGAATTCCAGCAGCGCGCGCTGCTCGTCAGCGAGATCCCAGTTCATCCAGGTGATCTCGTTGTCCTGCGCGTAGGCGTTGTTGTTGCCGCCCTGCGTGCGTCCCAGCTCGTCGCCGTGCGCCAGCATCGGCACGCCCTGCGAGAAGGCCAGTGTCGCGAGGTAGCTGCGCATCAGCCGGTATCGCATGCCGCTGATGTCCGCATTCACCGTCTCGCCCTCCACTCCCCAGTTGCGGCTCAGGTTGTCGTTGTGGCCGTCCTGGTTGTTCTCCCCGTTTGCGTCGTTGTGCTTCTGCTCGTAGCTCACCAGGTCGCGCAGCGTGTA
>JAYVNZ010000021.1:0-6840 GCA_043758185.1 Gemmatimonadaceae bacterium
GCGCATTCCGATCGCGCATTTCATGGATCATGGCCCCAGCGTCGAGGCCCAGGAGGCAATTGCCGGCTTCCAGAAGACGTACGCGGACATCCATGCCACCGCGCGACACACGGTGCTCAAGCCTGGTGACCGCATTCCCCTCACCGGCCTGGATTGGCGCATCGTCACCTCGGCCGGAAAGGCGCTTACGACACCGCTGGCCGGCGCCGGGCAATCCAACAGCGCGGAATGCTCGGCATTTCAGCGGCACGCCGACGCAGCCACTCCCGACGACAATGGGCAATCCGTGGGCAGCGTCATCACCTTCGGGAAGTTCCGCATCGTCGATCTCGGCGACCTGCTGTGGAACAACGAGTTCGACCTCGCGTGCCCGCGAAACCTGATCGGGACCGTCGACCTTTACCTGGTCACGCATCACGGGCTCGGCCAGTCCGGCGCGCCGGCGCTCGTGCATGCCATCCAGCCGCGTGTGGCCATCATGCAGAATGGCCCGCGCAAGGGAGGAGTGATCGCCGCGTTCCAGACGCTGCGCAGCTCACCGGGGCTCGAGGATATCTGGACGATGCACTGGTCCTACGCCGCCGGCATGGAGCACAACACCGCGGGCGTCTTCATCGCGAACGTCGACGACAAGGCGACCATTGCCGCTGTGCTCACCGATCCCGCGGGCACCCACGACGATCCCGCACACGCGCCGGCATACACGCTGAAAGTCTCGGCACGAACCAACGGGACGTTCACGGTGACCAACACCCGGAACGGATTCAGCAAGACGTACGTCAGGGATCGTTGATTCCACAGCCACCCGACCAAAGGAGATTTTCCGCCACCGAAACGCGCGTCACCATTCCTTGACGACGGTTCGCAGGCGTACATTTCTTCATGCAGGCACACGCGCGCCTCCCGCTCTTCCCCTTGGGACTCGTCCTGTTTCCGGGCGTGTCCATCCCGCTGCACCTTTTCGAGCCGCGCTATCGCCAACTTCTCGTGGACGTGCAGGCTGGTGACAGGCGATTCGGTATCGTCTGCACGCTCGCGGGTATGTCGGAGGCGTCACTTCCGTCGGGCATGGCCGGGTGTGTCGCTGAAGTCACGCAGGTGGAGACGCTCGACGACGGCCGCTCCAACATCGTCATCGTGGGCCGCGAGCGTTTTGCGCTCGAAGGGGTGACGGATAGTGTGGCGCCGTATCTCGTGGCTGACGTGGTGCCGCTGCCGGATATCGCCGCACCGGGTGGACTGGTGCTGAGTCTCCTCGCGGATGAGCTTCGATCGCAGTTCGCGCGCGTCGTCACGGCGGTGCACATACTGGGTGATGACCCAGACGCCGCGCAGCCGGAACTTCCCGACGAACCATCCCAACTGGCCTGGTCCGTGGCCTCGATGATCGAGATGGAGCTCGAGCAGCGACAGCGGCTGCTCGAGGAGCGCTCGCCGCTCGCGCGAGTGGAGCAGGTGAACGCCCTCCTGCGCACGGTGCTTCCGGATCTCGAATTGCGCGCGGCATTGCACAGCCTGTAGTACCAACCTTTAAAAACTTCCGATATGAATCGAGACGAGGGACGCACGCATACCGCGCGTGCTGGTTGGCGCAGCGTGGCGAATTTGTCACTGGTTGCCGTGGCGGTCATCGCAGCCACCGCCCGCGGACAGGCTGCAGCCCGTGTCGATCGTGCCGAGCATCACCAGTTCGTGATGGCGAACTTCCAGACCGAGAGCGGCGTCACGCTTCCGGAAGCGCGCATCGTGTACGGTACGTACGGGCACCTGAACGCCGCTCGTGACAACGTGGTGCTGCTGCCGTCGCACTACATGGCCAATCACCATGGCTACGAATGGCTCATTGGTCCCGGGCTCGCGCTCGACACGACTCGGCTGTTCCTGGTGGCCACGGAGCTGTTCGGGAATGGTGCGTCGTCGTCACCGAGCAACACGCCGGAGCCGTACCATGGTCCGCGGTTTCCCGTGACCACCATTCGTGACAACGTGCATGCTGTTCATCGGCTGCTCGCCGAGGAACTTGGCGTCACGCATCTGCGTGCCGTGATCGGATTCTCCATGGGTGCGCAGCAGGCGTTCCAGTGGGCAGTCAGTTATCCGACGTATGCTGATCGGATAGTTGCGACGTCCGGTACTGCGAAGACTTACGGGCATGGCATCATGCGCCTCGAAGGGCAGATCGCCGCGCTCACCGCTGACCCTGTGTTCAATGGCGGCGACTACACCGTGCCGCCCAAGGTGGGGCTCGCTGCATTCGGCATGGTGTGGGGTGCATGGCTCTATTCGCAGGAATGGTGGCGCCGAGAGCTGTGGCGCACGAACGCGGCGCCCGGCACCACGCTGGAACAGTTCACGCAGTCGTGGCGCGGGCGCTTCGGTGCAGACGCCAACAACTACATCCTCCAGGCGCGCACGTGGGAGCAGCACGACGTCGGCACCACGCCCGGATTTGGCGGTGACGTGGAGAAGGCCCTCCGCTCCATCACCGTGCCGCTGCTGTACATGCCATCGGAGACCGACCTCTACTTTCCGGTCGGCGACGCACGGTACGAGGCGCAGTTCATTCCCCGAGTGCAACTCGTGCCCATTCCGTCGCTGTGGGGTCATCCCGCGGGTGCGGGTGCCAGTCCGGCCGACAAGCAGTTCCTCAACGAGAAGATTGCGGCGTTCCTGGCACAGGATGCCGTGAAGCACTGACCCGTCCGGTGCGAGACAGCCGTGCGAGTAGACCATGAACGCAACATCGAAAGCATGCTGTCGTCCTGAGAGAAGCGAAGGACCTGCTCGTGGCTGGCGGAAAGCAGGTCCTTCGCGTTGCTCAGGACGACAATTAATAGAAAATGGCCATGCGACGGCCGCGCGCATCCCGGTCAGGTACGGTCGGCACGCTGGTGTGCGCCCTACGTCCAATGCGCATGGCGCTCCAGAGCGCGACGAGCGCATCCAGCACGTCATCAGCGCCTACGTCACGTCGCACACGCTGGTTGAGCAGTTGCGCCGGAGCATCGCCAAACTGCTCGGCCAAAATGCGAAGGCGTTCACTGCGTCCGGCCGGCTTTTTCTTGGCGAAGGCCATGGGATTTCCGCCACTCAGCTGCGAGAAGCACAGCTCCGGGTGTACTTCATACACTGTGTCCCGGCGGTCCGGATGTGCATCAAGCGCAAGATCGACCTCCTGCACCTTCGCCGTTATGCCGAATGACTGCAGCGACATGCCCTTGCCCTCGACGGCGCGACGAAGCGCCGACGCTTCCGGATGGGAAAGGGCGGTCAATACGCACCGAAGCGGAGCCGGAAAGACAGACGCGCCGCGCCTTGGCCCCAGCGCCCTGCGCGCCAGTACGTCGCATTGCCGGCTGCCCTGGTCCGTGAGGCCCACGGGGATATCCACGGCAATGATGGATGCGGGCGGTGTGGCCGCGAGGATATCGGCAAATCGTGCGTACACCGTGCCGGTAATGGGACCGCCGGTGGTGCGTGTGACGTACCAGCCCGCGGGACATCCGTCGATGCCAAGGCACATCAACCTACGCGCTCGGCGCCCCGGTCAACCGCTTCACCAGTTCGTACAGGAACGTCTGCCCCTCGTAGAACGACTGCACCTTGAGTCGCTCATCGCGCCCGTGAAAGCGGATGTCATCCCGATCGTAGAAGAACCCCTGGATGCCGTACGTGGGAATGCCGGCCGAGCGCAGGTACAGGCCATCGGTGGCGCCCATCACCATCATCGGCACCGTGGCGACGCCGGGCCACATCGAGGACGTGAGCGTGCTCACGGCGCTCATGAGGTCCGCGCGCAGCGGTGAGGCAGGTCCGCTCTGCGGCACGCCCTCGATGCGTACCGTGACGGCCGTATCGGCAAACACGCTGCGCAGCGTTGAGGTCACGTACTCCACCGCATCCTCCGGCAGCACCCGACAATTGACGTTGGCGGCCGCGAGCTGCGGAAGCGCGTTCTTCGCGTGACCGCCCTCGAGTTCCGTTGCCACGCAGGTTGTTCGCAACGTTGCGTTCCACCCCGTCGACGCCCGGGCCACGCGACTCGCGGCCGCCGTGTCGCCCGCGGCCAATGCGGTGAGATCCGCGCTGATGGCACCTTTCTCGATGCCCGCCATGGCGCGGAAGTAGGCGCGGGTCACGTCATTGGGCTTCAGTGGAAAGCCGAACCTGCCCAGCCGGTCGAGCGCACCAGCGAGGTGATAGATCGCGTTGTCTGCCACGGGCAGGGAGCTGTGCCCCCCCTTGTTGCGCACTTCCAGGCGATAGTTGATGACGTACTTCTCGCTCACCTGAAGGTCGTTGGAAAGGCGGGTGCCATTCACGGACTCTCCCCAGCCCCCCTCGTTCAGTGCCAGCTCCGCATCGATCAGCTCGCGCTTGTTCTTGAGCAGCCACGCCACGCCGTTGTACGGGCCGCCGCCTTCTTCGTCTGCCGTGAGCGCAACGATGATGTCGCGATCCGGGGTGAACCCCTCGCGCTTGTACCGGATCAGGTTTGCAATCCATACCGCCGCCTGCGACTTGTCGTCCCCCACGCCACGCCCGTAGAAGTAGCCGTCCTTCTCCGTGAACGTGAACGGATCCATGTTCCAGTCCTCACGCTTGGCTTCCACCACGTCGGTGTGCGCAACAAGCAGGATGGGGCGTCGCCGCCCCGTTCCGTGATAGCGCACCACGAGATTCGCCTTGGTGGGGATCGCGCCACCCACGAAGATGTCCTTTGCGGGAAAGCCGGCCGCCCTCAAGCGACGCGCGACGGCTTCCGCCACTGGCGTCGTGGCGCCGGTGGTGTAGCCGGACTTGATCTCCACCATCTCCTTGTAGATCTCGCGCGCGAGCGCACGCTCGCGCTCCGGAGGCATGGTGCGATCCTGGGCGCCAGCGGACGCGGTGCAGAACACGGACAACAGGGCGATGCGACGCAGCATGATGGAGCGCTCCGAGAGGTAGTCGTGCGGCTGAAGAGGGACGTCGTGAGACGACGGGCCTTCGCCAATAATGGCAGCCCGCCGGTCAGGCGCCAATGGCGAGCATGTTCCTGAGCGTGCGCGCCGTCAGGCTTCGTAGACCGTGCTTCCTCCCACGACTGTCCGGACCACCGTGATGTCCTTGATCCGGTCCTGCTTCACGGCGTGGGGATCGTCGGCCAGCATCACGAAGTCTGCAAGTTTGCCAGGCGTGATGGACCCCTTCTGCGCTTCCTCGTGTGAGGCGTACGCGCCGTTCAACGTATTCACCGTGAGTGCCTCATCCACGCTGATGCGCTGGTTGGCGCCCCATGTTTTTCCATCCCATCCGGTGCGCGTCACCATGCCCTGGATGCCCATCAGCGGAGCGAAGGGTCCCGGGCTGAAATCCGACCCTGCTGCAGCGCGGATACCAGCATCGAGCATGCTGCGGTACGCCATGCTCCGTTGCATCAGCTCCTCACCATAGAATGGAAACTTGTCCGGGTTGTAATAGGCGTACGTGGTGAACATGGCGGGCACGGCGCCTAGTGCCTTGATGCGACGCACGAGGTCGCTGGTGATCAGCGTGCAGTGCGTGATCTTCGGACGCGTGTCCGCTCGCGGAAACAGTCGCTGGGCCCGCTCGCATGCGGTGAGGTACATGTCGATCGCCACGTCGCCGTTGGCGTGGCAATTCACCTGGATGCCGGCGCGATGCACGCGCTCCACCCACGCGTTCAGGGCATCCTGCGTTTCCGTCACGTTGCCGCGGTAGGGCGGTTGCACGCCTGGGTACGGCGTGCTCAGCGCCATCGTCCGCTCCGAGAACGACCCGTCCACGGTGTGCTCGGACGTGGCGCCCAGCCTGATCCACTCGTCGCCGAAGCCGCTCCTGATGCCGCCGGAAATCATGGACTCCAGCACAGCGCCGCTGGCTTCGTAACTCACGCGATGATGCAGGTCGCCCCGCGCGCGGACCTCCTGCAACGCGTCGAGGTCCCCAACTTCATGGTGCACGCTGGTCAATCCATAACGCACGAACTGCTTCGAGATGTGCGCCAACCCATCGCGCTCGCGCTGTGCAACCTGTTCCGGCGTGAAGCTGGGTCGTTGCCCGACGCGCGCGAACACGCTGTTCGCACGGTCCGTCACGCGGCCTGTGAGCGCGCCGTCTGCATCCCGGTCGAACGTACCACCCGGCACGTTCGGCGTCTCCCGCGTGATGCCCCCCAGCGCGAGCGCCGCACTGTTGTAGAACGACGTATGGCCGCCGCGATGATGCACCACCACGGGATGCACGGTCGACACCTGGTCGAGGTCGTGCACGTTCAGCGGCCGCCGGTCCTTGAGCTTCGTGTCATCAAGGAAGTAGCCCTCCACCCATGTGCCAGCAGGCGTCGCGGCGGCCCTGGCCCGGAGCTTCTCGACGATGCTCGCAATGGTGACGAACTCCACCTCGAATGGGTTGCCCACCAGCACGTCGTACAGGAGCACGTCGCCGCCCGCGTGGTTGTGACAGTCGATGAAGCCCGGCACCACGGTCATGCCCTTCGCATCCACGATGCGCGTACGTCGCCCGATGAGCGCCTTCACGTCAGCGGTACTCCCTACGGCAATGAAGCGACCGGCGCTCGCCGCAACTGCCTGCGCGCGCGGAACGGCCGCATGCATCGTGAGCACATTGGCATTGAGTACCACCAGGTCGGCGTACACCGATCGTGAACGCAGGAAGGACGAGGCAGCCATTCCACCAGGCCATCGCTGTGCCAGTACCCCACCTATTCCGGCGGCAGCAACACCCATGAACTCCCGACGCCCAATGCCTTCGTTCATCGTTGCTCCAGACAAGTGGTTGTGTTGCGGCGGGAATGCGGATCAGCCGCGCAGGTTC
>JAYVNZ010000022.1:0-2113 GCA_043758185.1 Gemmatimonadaceae bacterium
CGCGCAGTCTCGCGATGGTACGATCCACGGTTGCCACGGCTGAATCGTAGGCAGTGCGGAGGGTGGTGGTGCTGCAGTCGTTCCCCAGCGGAACGCCAACCACCACGCGCGCCTGCGCCCGCAGGTTGTCGATGATGACGACCGCATCGGTGAAGACGAACAGCGCATCAGGGGTCGCGTCGCCACGGGGCGGCGGAGAGGGCAGGCGCTCGATCAGCCGCATCACGTCGTAGCTGAAGAACCCCACGGCGCCGCTCCAGAATGCGCCCAGCTCCGGCGTCTCCACCGGCGGGCACGCGCGCACCAGGGCGTCCAGGTCTTCCAGCGGATTGGCGGGCGTGCGGCTGTTGTGCCAGCCGAGTGCGGGGGACCAGTCGTCCACCACACCGTCGCGCAGGCGCCACGCTCCCCGTGGCGCACTCCCCAGGAAAGTGTAGCGCGCCCACGTCTCGCCGCCGGCTGGCGCACTCTCCAGCAGGAATGCAAAGGGCCCTTCGCGCAGCTTGGCAAAGGCGGTCACCGGGGTATCGGTGTCGAGCAGGCAATCACGCCACACGGGCACGAGATGCTGCGCGAGTGCGCGACGCTGGAAATCCTCGAAGCTCATGCGGCCACTCTGCGCGCTTGTCGGGCTGTTACACGCGGGCGAACTTTCATTTATGCATCGTCTGGTCGCCGCGGCCTGGGCCGCATGCGGATTGTGGTTGGTGGCACTCGCCCCGCAGGGAGCGCTTGCCCAGGATTGGAATGACGCGAAGACGCGTGCGCTCGTGGAGAGCGCAACCGCTCGGCGCGCGCAGCAACTCGCCGATACCGGGTTGAAGGACTACAAGGCCGTGGCGCACGGCTACGTGACGTTCCTCGCCCAATTGGGCGAGGGACTCACCGAACCACCAAAGGTCGTGAAGGCCGACGAGCTGGTGAACGAAGTCTATTGGCGCGCGCCCAACCTGAGCAAGCAGGTCATCCTGGGCCGGCGCGATACGCTCGCCCTGCCTACCGACATCGCCTACCACCGCGACCACCTGGGAATTGTCCAGAACAATTTTCCAGCGATCATCCGCCTGGGCGACGGCGACGAGGTGCTCGACGTGCCGCACCCGCTCTCCACACAGGGCCTGGCGGCATACGATTTCGCCATCACGGATTCCCTCACCCTCAAGTATCCGGGGCGCACCATCAACGTCCTGGAAGTGAAGGTCCGGCCGAAGAACGATCGCGAGCCGCGCGTCATCGGTGCGCTGTTCATCGATCGCGACGACTCACAGGTGGTGAGGATGGCGTTCAACTTCACGCGCGCGTCGTTTCGCGACGACGCGCTGGAAGACCTCTTCGTCATCGTCGAGAACAGCCTGGTGAGTGGGCGGTTCTGGCTGCCACACCAGCAGGAAATCGAGATTCGGCGCGGCGGCACGTGGCTCGACTATCCCGTGCGCGGCATCATCCGCGGCCGCTGGGAAATTGGCGAGTACCAGGTCAACCTGGGCCTGCCCCCGCAATTCTTCAGCGGCCCGGAAATCGTGATGGCGACGAAGGCAGCGCGCGACACCTTTCACTTCGCCGGTCGCATCCTGGACTCGTTGCCCTTCGACGTCCGCGCCGTGAGTGATGCCGAGGTGCGCAAGGTGCAGGAGGAGGCGCGATCGCTTGTGCGTGCGCAAGCCCTGCGCCGCCCGCAAACGCTCTCGTTGGCTGCGGCCGGCGCGTCCGACTTCACGCGCTTCGATCGCGCCGAAGGGCTCGCGGTGGGCTTCGGTGCGCTCTCGCGCTTCGGGGGTGGCTACGGCGCGCGCGGCTCGGTGCGCTATGGCACGGACGACCGCGAGGTGAAAGCCACTGTCGGTCTGGATTGGCAGTCACCCTCGTGGGGAATGCGCGCATTCGCGCAGCGCGATTTCCGTGAGGCCGGCGACATCCAGGAGCGCTCGCGGGCCATCAACTCCATTGCCGCGCAGGAATTCGGCGCGGATGCAACAGATCCGTATGGCGTGCAGGCCGTCGACGTTGGCATCGACGCGCGCGGTGTGCAAGGACTGCGGTTCCGCCTCGATGCGTCGCTGGAACGGCAGCGACCGCTCCAGATTCGTGCGTCCCCGGCCACGGGCACGTTCCC
>JAYVNZ010000023.1:0-6023 GCA_043758185.1 Gemmatimonadaceae bacterium
TTATCTTCCCCGCCATGCCAGATCGCCAGCACATCGTCCTCGACGCCCGCGCCATGGATCGCGCGCTCCGTCGGATGGCCGACGAAATCGTCGAGCTCAATGAGGGCACCGACGACCTCATCATCGTCGGGATCCAGCGCCGCGGCGTCCAGCTCGCGGCGCGTATCGTATCCTCCATCCGCGACCGCGAACACACCGAGGTGCCCAGTGGCGCCCTCGACATCACGCTCTACCGCGACGACCTCCAGACCGTGGGTCCGCGGCCGGTCGTGGGCCCCACCAACCTCCCGTGGGGCATCGACGGCAAGCACGTCGTCATCGTGGACGACGTGCTCTACACGGGCCGCACCATCCGCGCCGCGCTCGACGAACTCGCCGACTTCGGCAGGCCAAGGCGGATAGCCTTGGCTGTCTTGATAGATCGCGGCGGCCGCGAGCTGCCCATCCAGCCTGACGTCATCGGCAAGAGTATTGAAGTGAAGGCGAGCCAGCGCGTGGACGTCATGGTGAAGGAGCTGGACGACCGCGACGCCGTCATCATCGCGGAGAAGGAATGAGCGGCGCGCTCGGCAAGGACCTGCTCGGGCTCGAGCACCTGTCGAGCGAGCAGATCCGCCTCATCCTCGATACCGCTGAGCCGTTCAAGGAAATCAGCGAGCGCGCCATCAAGAAGGTGCCCACGCTGCGCGGGTCCACCATCGTCAATCTCTTCTTCGAGGCGTCCACGCGCACGCGGGTCTCCTTCGAGTTTGCGCAGAAGCGTCTCTCCGCGGACACGGTGAACGTGGCCGCGTCAGGCTCGAGTGTCAGCAAGGGTGAGACGCTCGTGGACACGGCGCGGAATCTCGAAGCCATGCGCATCGACATGGTGGTCATCCGCCACGGCGCGTCGGGCGCGGCGCAGTTCCTTGCCGAGCGGATCGAGTCCAACGTCATCAATGCGGGCGACGGAACGCACGAGCATCCCACGCAGGGGCTGCTGGACATGCTCACCCTCCGCGATCATTTCAAGCGGCTGGACGGCCTGAAGGTCTGCATCTGCGGCGACGTGCTGCACTCGCGTGTGGCGCGCTCCAACATCTGGGGCCTGCTCAAGATGGGCGCGCAGGTGGGTGTGTGCGGACCACGGTCGCTGATGCCGAATGCTATCGATCAGTTCGATGTCACGTTCTTCGATCGCATCGAAGATGCCATTCAATGGGCAGACGCACTCAACATCCTGCGCCTGCAGCTCGAGCGCATGCAGGGCGGCTACATCCCCTCGCTGCGCGAATACAATCGCGTGTTCGGCGTGTCATCGGAGCGGCTCGCTCGCGCGCCGAAGGACCTGCTGATCCTCCATCCCGGCCCGATGAACCGCGGCGTCGAAATCGATTCCGACGTCGCCGACGGCCCTCACAGTGTGATCCTCAATCAGGTGACCAACGGCGTGGCAGTGCGCATGGCAGTGCTCTACCTGCTCTCGGGCGGCAAGCCCGAACTGGCCGAAGCGGCCAAGGGCGGAGGCGGGCGATGACGGCACCGGCGATCCTGCTGCGCGGCGGCCGCATCGTGGACCCGTCACAGCAGCTCGACGAGGTAGGCGATGTCCTCGTCGTGAATGGCCGGGTGGAAGCCGTCGGCCGCATCGGTGACGTCCGCCGCGACGGCGATGCGCTCGACGTCATCGACTGCACGGGCCGCATCGTGTCGCCCGGCTTCATCGACGTGCATTGCCACCTGCGCGAACCGGGGCGCGAGGAAGTGGAGACCATCGCGAGTGGCGCGCGCGCTGCAGCGGCGGGCGGCTTCACTGCGGTCTGCGCCATGCCGAACACCGATCCGGTCACCGACAACCAGGCCGCCGTCGGCTTCATCATCAGCCAGGCCAAGAAGGCCGGCGGCGCGCGCGTGTATCCCATCGGCGCCATCTCCATTGGCGAGATGGGCGAGACGCTCGCGGAGTTCGGCGAAATGGTAGGCGCCGGTGCCGTGGCGGTGAGCGACGACGGCAAGCCGGTGGTGAGCGCACAGCTCATGCGCACGGCGCTCGAATATGCGCGCACCTTCGGCATCCCGGTGGCCGACCACTGCGAGGAGCCCACGCTCGCGTACGGCGGTGCAATGAACGAAGGGCTCATGAGTGCACGGCTCGGCCTTCGCGGCATTCCTGCCGAGGCCGAGGAAATCATGGCCATTCGCGACATCCTGCTGGCGCGGCTCACCGGTGGCCACATCCACCTGTGTCACATGAGCACGAAGGGGAGTGTCGAGCTCATTCGCTGGGGCAAGGACCGCGGAATCAACGTCACGGCCGAGGTATGCCCGCATCACCTGTCGCTCACCGAGGAATCGGTGGACAACTACAATACCAACGCCAAGATGAACCCGCCGTTGCGGACGGCGAAGGACGTCGAAGCGTTGCAGCAGGCGGTGAAGGACGGCACCATCGACGTGATTGCGACGGACCACGCGCCGCACCACTACGATGAAAAGGAACGTGAGTTCGCCGACGCGCCCAACGGCATCATCGGCCTCGAAACTGCGCTCGCCGTGAACCTCACGTGGCTGGTGCACCGCGACATCATCGACGTGCCCATGCTGGTGGAGCGCATGGCCTGCGCGCCGGCTCGGCTGTTCAAGCTGCCCGGCGGATCACTGCGGCGCGGTGGTGTGGCCGACGTTACCGTGTTCGATCCCGACGTCGCGTGGACGGTGGACGCAACCAAGTTCCGCTCCAAGGGTCGCAATACGCCGTACGCGGGCATGGAGTTGCGCGGACGCGTGGACGCCACGCTCGTGGGCGGCCGCACGGTCTTCCGTCGCACCGAGTAGGCCGGCTGTCGTGACGACGGGCGCGGAAATCGTGCGCGTATGCCAGCGGCTGCACGCTGCCGGCCTGATCGCGGGGCAGGAGGGGAATGTCAGCGTGCGGATAGCCCCGTCACGCGTGCTCGTGACGCCCGCCGGCATGTCCAAGGTGGACGTGACCCCGGACGACCTGGTCACGCTCGACCTCGACGGCAGGCAGCACGGAGGCATGCGCCTGGCATCGTCCGAAGTGGGCATGCACCTGCGGATCTATGCGCGGCGTCCCGACGTACATGCCGTAGTGCACGCGCATCCGCCGGTTGCAACGGGGTTCGGCGTTGCGGGTCTCGATTTCATGGACGACGTGCTGCCCGAGGCTATCTTCCTCATGGGCGGCGTGCCGCTGGTACCCTACGCCATGCCCGGCACGGCGGCACTGGCGGACGCCATGGAACCCTTCATTCCGCACCACGACGGATTCCTGCTGGCCAATCACGGCGCGACCACCGTGGGGGCCACGCTCCTGCTGGCGCACCAGCGGATGGAAAGCCTGGAGCAGTCGGCGCGCATCCTGCTCACTGCGCGTACGCTTGGCCGGGTGAACCAGCTCGCCAGTCACGAAGGTGATGCCTTGCGGGCCGCTCGACAGTCAGTGCTTCGCAAGTAGGGAAGAAGTGAGACGATACGGCAGCGCACATCGGCGGGCGTGAGTCGCCCGGCACACGTGGAGCAGGGGAGGATGACAATGAAGAAGGACGAGACACGCCGGGCGTCGACCAGCGCTGCCGAGAACGGCGGCTCACTTGCCGTCGTCAGCGCGTTGATGGCCGAGCGTCGCCGGTACGAAGGCTGGATCTCGGCACTCGAGGCCAAGCGGGCTGTCACGCCGGACCATGTCTTCACGCGCGTGCACGAGGACTACATGACGCGACTCGACACGGTGCTCGTCCAGCTCACGTCGCATGCGGATGACCTGCGCACCGAGCTCCATGCATTGGAGTCGCGGCGCGATGCGCTCTCGACGGAGCACCGGAAAGCGGTGGACGAACGCGCGGAGGCGGAGTTGCGCGCGCATGTGGGTGAGCTCACCGCGGACGACTGGCAGCGGACGGCGTCCGTCAGCGACGCGGCGCTGGAGGACTTGTCAAAGCGGCGTGCCGGTGTGGACGAGGAACTGGCGCGAACGCGCGAGTTGCTGGAGTCCACCACTCGCCCCGAGTCCAACGCCACAGTGGATGAGGTCATCCACGAGGCGCCAGCGCAGGTTGCGCGCGCCTCGCAGCCCGTCGCGGCGGAAGCGAACGATCAGGCTGCTGGCGCGAAGGAATCAACCGCATCCCTGCCCACCGAGCTTCCCGCATCCGTGTTAGCGGCGGAACAGCAGCTGCTGGATATCGAGGAGCGTCCGTCGCGGGCGTCCATGCCCATCGACGTGCCAGCTCCAGTGCCGCCGACCGCTGCCACACGCAAGACACAGGGCTTCGATGAACTGGCGTTCCTGAGCTCCGTGGTGGACACGCCCGCTGGCACGTTCGACGCCGCGCCTGAGGACCTCCCGGACGAGACGGCGCGACGTGACAACTTCGCGCGCAAGTCGCGCGAGGAGGCCGTCATCAATCTCGACGGCGACACGCTGCCAAGCGGTTCGAGACTCATCGAGAAGGAGGGAGAGCCGCTGCTGTCCGGCACGATCGGCAGTTCCAGCATCGGGCGCGACAGCATCGTCGCCGATGGGAACAAGTCGCTCAAGTGTGGCGAATGCGGCGCGCTGAACTATCCAACGGAGTGGTACTGCGAGCGCTGCGGCGCGGAGTTGGCGTCGCTGTAGCGCGAACGGCGTCAGCCGTTCGCGGCCTTGGCCATCCGGCTCTTCTGGCGTGCAGCGCGATTCTTGTGCACCAGGCCCTTGCGGGCGGCGCGGTCGAGCAGTGCCACGGCCTGCGTCTTCTCTTCAGCGGTGGCTTCGGGCGCCTTGGCCTTCTTGAGCGCAGTGCGGAGCGCGGAACGCTGGGCGCGGTTGCGCGCGGTCGCGGAGCGCGACTTCCGCATGTTCTTCTTCGCGGATGCGATATTCGGCACGAAAGATCTCCAAAAATTCAGTAGAGGTCGCGAGAGTCGCGAGCCCATAAGGCTACCGGGTGATGCGGGCGAAGTCAAGCTGGGACACCGCTTTACTCTCCTCCATGGCCCCACTACCTTACGCCCTTGCGCACCCCTTGAGCGCCCGCGTTCTCGCCCGGACCCGTTGCATACACTACAGACAATCCTGCTCGTCGCGCCGATGCTGCTGTTCTCGGTCATCGCCCACGAGATCGCACACGGTTATGCGGCGTTGAAGCAGGGTGACCGCACGGCGCTCGACGCAGGCCGGCTGAGCTGGAATCCGCTGCGCCACATCGATCCGTACCTCACCATCCTTCTCCCGCTGATCATGCTCACCGGCTCCGCGCTCCTGGGCGGCCGGTTCGTGGTGTTCGGTGGGGCGAAGCCTGTGCCGGTGGACCCGAGCAACTACAGGAACCTGCGGCGCGGTGACATCATCGTCTCCCTCGCGGGCGTTGCCACCAATCTCGTGATTGCCCTGGCGTGCGGCGTGGCCATCGTCCTGTGCGGGCTCCTCGCGCGCGCCGTTCCCGTGCTCACCGACACCATCGGCATCCTGCAGGCGATGCTCACCGTGGGCGTGATGCTCAACTTCGGCCTCATCGTCTTCAACCTGTTGCCCATCCCGCCGCTGGATGGATCGCACGTGATGAAGTACCTCCTGCCCAGGCCACTTGCCCTCCGCTACGTCCAGTTCGGGCGGTACGGCATGCTCGTGCTCATGCTGCTCCTGTTCATGGGCGATGGCGTGCTGCGCGTGTGGTTCACGCCGGCCTTCGTGGCCACGGAGCGCATCATGAGTGGTGTCGATCCCTTCGTGGTACCGGCCGCCGCGCAATGGCTGCAATGACAGTCAACGCATCCTCCTTCGGCGCGTTCACGCCGGATGCGTCGGGCGCGCCGCCGTCGTTCGTGGTGGAACTCGCGCATTTTTCAGGTCCGCTGGACCTGCTGCTGAGCCTCATTCGCGAGGAGCAGCTCGACATCTACGACATCCCCATTGCGCGCGTGGCGGAACAGTTCGTTGCACGCATCCGCTCCCTGCCGCTGAACGAGGCGGCGGAGTACCTCGAGATGGCGGCTCGCCTGCTGCGCATCAAGGCGCAGATGCTGCTCCCGCGCGCCGACGG
>JAYVNZ010000024.1:0-4347 GCA_043758185.1 Gemmatimonadaceae bacterium
TGGCGCGTTCGCGCGTCCGGCGAGACCGTGCGCATCCGGGCGGATTCCCGGTGGAATGTGCCGGAGCCCGAGTTGGCGCTCTACGTCAATGCGCGCGCCGAGATCATTGGATACACGATTGGCAACGACGTGAGTTCGCGCGACATCGAGGGCGAAAACCCGCTTTACCTGCCGCAGGCCAAGACGTACGACGGCTCATGCGCACTGGGGCCGGCCGTCCTGCTCACGGACGAAGCGCTCGGCGCCGACACAGTGATTGCCCTCACGATCGAGCGTGGTGGCGGCATCGTTCACGAGGGGGCTACCACGCTCGCACAGATGCGGCGCTCTCCGAAGGAACTGGTTGGGTGGTTATTTCGCGAAACGAGCTTTCCACAGGGCGTCGTGCTGCTCACCGGAACCGGTGTGATTCCACCCGATGCATTCACGCTGCAATCGGGTGACCGCGTGTCGATCACCATTCCGCCCATCGGTTCACTGGTCAACGTCGTCGAGTAGCGGTCCGCGTTCAGCTCGCGATCGCCGGTGCCTCCCAGCGGCCCGACGTCATCGAGCGGAAGAGGGCGTCGATCACCGACATGTTTGCGATGGCGTCTTCCAGCGTCACGGACACCGCTCCTGCGCCGCGAACCGCCTCCGAGAAGCGCTCGCCCTGCAGCCGGTACTGATCGACCGCCGGCAGGGTGATCACCTCGGCGCCCGATCCACCGAGCGGTGTACCGTCATCGATAATGATGCGGCACTGGTGGTCGGCGAGTGGACTGAATGGAAGCTCCAGTTCGATGCGTGCCTCGGTGCCGAACAGCTGCATGCGCTGCGAGGGCGCGAGCTGGGTGGCACAGGTGAAGGTTGCCTGGCCAGACGGGAACTGCAGCAGGCCGGACACCAACCGGTCCACCTTCAAGTCGGGATCGCGGTCCGCAGTGGCGATCACCGCCGTGGGCTCCTGGCCGAACAACCACCGCGCAAGTGTGACGGGATAGCAGCCAATGTCCATCAGCGCACCGCCGCCCCAATCGATGCGACTCCGAATGTCGTTCGGGTCGCGTCGAAAATAGCTGAAATGCCCGACGACGAGTCGCAGCTCGCCGATGCGCCCCTCCGCGACGAGCTCTCGAACGGCGGCCCATTGCGGATGCGCGCGAACCATGAACGCCTCGGCGATCTGCACGCCGGTGCGTTCCCGCACCTCGAGAAGCTGCCGAGCCTCGTGCGCGGACAGCGCCAGCGGCTTTTCGCAGAGTACGTGCTTGCCCGCCTCGGCAGCGCGGATGGTCCACGGCACGTGCAGGTGGTTGGGCAGGGGATTGTAGATCGCGTCCACATCCGGGTCGTCGATCAATTCCTGGTACGAGCCGTATGCGCGCGGAATGCCGAGGCGGTCTGCCGCCAGTTGCGCCTTGGCGAGATCGCGCGACGCAATCGCGACCACCGGTGTGTGGGGGCTGTGCTGCATGGCGGGAACCACCCGTTGGAGCGCAATCTTGGCGGCGCCGAGGACACCCCAGCGAACCGGGGCATACTCGATGATGTCGGGAGCTGGAGGATGCGTCTTCATCTGTGCAGTTTGCTGCAGCGGCGCGCCCGGCGACAGGGTGGCTGCGTCAACGCACGAGTCGGCTCCCGCGTATGGATGGCATGTCTACGTGGAAACCCATCGTCATTCCGGACGCGCCGCCACCCAAGGGGCCCTACAGTCCCGCCGTGCGCGCCGGCGATTTCATCTATGTCAGCGGACAGACGCCGCGCGATCCGGGAACCGGCGCGCTGGTGGGAACCGATATCGCCACCCAGACGCGGCAGACGCTGGTCAACGTCCAGCGACTGCTGGTCGAGGGTGGTGCGTCCATGGCCGACGTTGTCAGCGTGATCATCTATCTCGCCGACGTTGATGATTGGTCCGCAATGAACGCCGTCTACGGCGAGTTCTTCCAAATACCATTTCCCAGCCGGACGGCCGTCGGTGCCCAGCTTCGCGGAATTCTCGTCGAAATCAGTGCCGTCGCATACGTGGGGCCTTAACGAAACCTGAATCCGAACGTCGTCTCAACAGGATGGTCGTGCCAACGGCTTTTCAATTACAGATGTAGGACTCCTAGCGAAGGGAAGTGCTGGGCGCTGGTGGGGCGCACTGCATGACCTGGAGCGACCGCAAATGGGTCGACGGCCATGCCGTCGGCCCATTTGTGCGTTGGTCCTCGCGTTTCTGCTGATCGAGGAGCGCGCGCGGGGTGCGTGGCACGATCCCTGACCTCGTTAGCGGCCATGAAACGACTTGTGTATCCCATCACTGCGCTCGTGGCCCTCGCCTTCGCCGCCTGTGGGGACGAATCGCCCAGGACGTCTCGCGACAGCAATGGCGACGTGGATGTCGACCGCAGGCCGGCCGAGCTTCAAGGTGACCCATTGGCCGTCCAGGCCGACTCACTCGTGCGCGCGGGCCGGCCGTGGCGAGCCACGGCGCTGCTGGCCTCCCGACTCGTCACGCCGCAGTCGGCCAGCGCAGAGTTGCGACTCGCTGGCGCGCGGGCGGCCGCCGGATGGGACGGTTGGACGGAGGTGGAGCGCGTGCTGCAGGGTGCACCGTGGCTGGACGCGCAATTCGGCGGCGAGGGCAGGGAACTGCTTGCGCGGAGTGATCTCGAGCGGGCAGTGGATGCGCGGGCAAACGCGAGCCTTGCACTCGCGCACGCCGCTGACAACGCGAGCAAGGCCACGCGCCGTGTGCTCCTGGCGCGCGCGTACGATCGCGCGAACGTGCGGGACTCCGCGGCGGCACTCTACCTCTCCGCGGCAGCGAACCTGCCTCGCGTGGCCGACTGGCTGCGCCTGAGGGCCGCGGGCGTCACGGGCGACAGCGCCGAGCGCATGGCGGTGTTGGGCAGGGTGACGAGTGCGTCCGCTCGCGCCCGAATATTCGCCACTGACGCGCAGGCGCGGGAGCGCAGCGGTGACCTGGCAGGAGCGGCGCGGGCGTTTCACCGTGCAGGCGCCGAGGCGTCCGCGTTTCGCGTGCAGGCTCTGGCGGCGCGCGATGACGCATCGCGTGCCGCGCTACGGGGAGAAATTGTCGCCTACCTGCAGAAGAAGCCAACCGCACCTGAGGCCCTGCAGGCCATTGCCGTGCTCGATGGAATGCCCGCGCCGCTCACCACGCCCTACGAACTCGCCGTGGCTCGTGCCGCCCTGTCCGCAGGCAACGCCGCACGAGCTGCAGCTGGCTTCGCGCGCGCTGCGACATCCGGCCCGCTTGTGGCCGCGGACCGCATGACGTACGCCGCAGCGGTCGCACGGGCAGGCAAGTCCGCAGATGCCGCCAGGCTGTACGCTTCAGTAGATGACCCCGCACTCGTTCCGCTCGCCGCGTATCAGCGCGCGCGACTACTCGTGGCGGCGGGCGACGGGGCCGCCGCACGTGGGGTGCTCCGCTCGGTGTCCCAACAGTATGCCAGCGTGCGGGAGGCGGCAGCGCCGGCCCTGCTGCTGCTCGCCGACCTCCAGGTCGATGACGGCGACCTCCCCGGTGCGGCGCAATCGCTTTCCACGCTGGTCACGCGCTATCCCGGAGCGCCGCAGGCTCCGCTCGCGCGCTTTCGGCTGGGTCTTGTCGAATGGGAGACCTCCCCGTCTGCCGCGGCCGCGACATTCGACAGTCTTGCCACGCGCTACCCAAGCGACGAGGAGGCAGTCGCATCACGCTACTGGTCCGCGCGCGCATACGAGCGCGCTGGCCGCAAGGCGGACGCGGCATCGCGCTGGCAGGCGATCATCAAGGCCGCTCCGCTCAGCTACTACGCCATGCGGTCCGCGGAACGACTGCACGTTGCTGGCTGGTCGCCGCCGCCGGGTCCGGACACCGCTGCCCACGTCGCTGGTGTCGACAGCGCGGTTCAACGCATTGCGGCGCTGCGTCGACTGGGGATGGACGTGGAGGCCCGCTTCGAGATGGAGGCGCTCTCGAGCCGGGCCATTACTCTACCCGCCGATGCACCGGCGGTGGCGGAAGCGCTCCTGAGCGCGGGCGAACCGTCTCGCGGAGCGCGGGTTGCGCTGTCCGTCATCGAATCCGGCGGTGCCACGCGTGCGCTGTACCGTGTGGCGTACCCCGTCCTGCATGAGGATGCCCTCGTCGCGGAAGCGAGTCGCAACGGACTTGATCCGGCGCTGGTGGCGGGCCTGATTCGCCAGGAGTCGAGCTGGAACCCGCACGCCGTCTCCCCTGCCGCGGCGCGTGGCTTGATGCAGCTCCTGCCGAGCGTCGGCGCATCGATTGCCGCAAGCCATCGGTATCCGTTGTGGAACAGCGCGCTGCTCTTCGATCCGGACGTCAGCATCGAACTTGGTACC
>JAYVNZ010000025.1:0-5040 GCA_043758185.1 Gemmatimonadaceae bacterium
TTCATCCAGCCGGTGAATGGGCATGATCGGAAAGAGCTGGTCAATGGCCCAGCTGTCCGGCAGCGACTGGAACAGCGAGAAGTTGCAGAAGTACCGATCCACCAGCACCGCGTCCAGATCGGTGATGATGTCTTCGTACTCGTCGCGATTCTGCACCACGATCTTGCTGATGGCGTTGATGGTCGCAAAATACATCTGCTCGGCCATGGCGCGTCCGCGCAGCGTGAGCACGCCGCTCGCGAACAGCTGCTGTGCGCGCTCCTTGTCGAACGTGACGTCGTGAAACACCTCGCGCACCTTGCGGCGCGACACCCTGGATACCGACATGGCCTCGTAGTCCTCGGCCATCTCGTGCAGCAGGGTGTGATCGTCCTCCGCGAGCGCCGGCACGGGAACCTCGACCACGGACTCCACGTCGATCACCTTCAGCAACAGCAGGGCGTGGTGCGCCGTGAGCGCGCGGCCCGACTCGCTGATGATGTGCGGCATGGGCAGCTCGAGTTCGCGGCACGACTCGGCCAGCGTGTACACGACGTCGTTGGCGTATTCCTGCAGCGAGTAGTTGACGCTGGCGTCGGACGTGGAATTGGTGCCGTCGTAATCCACGCCGAGTCCCCCACCCACATCCACGTGCGTGACGTTCACACCGAGCGCGCGCAGTTCCGCGTAGAAGCGCGCGACTTCCTGGAGGCCCGCCTTGATGTAGCGGATGTCGGTGATCTGGGAACCCAGGTGGAAGTGGATCAGCTTGATGATGTCGAGCCGGCCGGCGGCGCGCAGGCGATCCACTGCTTCCATCAACTGCGCGGCATTGAGGCCGAACTTGGACTTCTCGCCGCCGCTCTCCTTCCACCGGCCGTAGCCCGTGCTTGCCAGCTTGATGCGGATGCCCGCGGTGGGAGTGACGCCCAGTTCCTCAGCGGCCGCCAGCAGCACGTCGATCTCGCTAAGCTGCTCGATCACGATGAACACCTGGTGCCCCAGCTTCTGGCCCATGAGCGCGAGCCGCATGAACTCGTCGTCCTTGTAGCCGTTGCAGACGATGAGGTGCTCCGTGCTTTCGGACAGCCCGAGCACCGCCTGGAGTTCCGGCTTGGAACCGCACTCGAGCCCCACGCCGTGCTTGGCGCCGAACTGCACGATCTCCTCGACCACATGGCGCTGCTGGTTGACCTTGATGGGATACACGGTGGTGTAGCCGCCCGTGTACTCGTACTCGGTGATGGCGTTGTCGAACCGCTCGCTCAACGCTTCGATGCGCGACCGCAGGATATCCGAGAAGCGGAGCAGCACGGGCAACGCGACCCCCTGCTCCTCGAGGTCGTTCGCGAGCTCGTACAGGCTCAGCTGGCGATCCGGGTGCTCCTTGTCCGGGCGCACGACGACATGCCCGCGGTGGTCGATGTCAAAGAAGCCCGCGCCCCATCCTTCGATGTTGTAGAGGTTGCGGGCCTTCTCGATGTTCCAGGGTGACGCGTTGTTTTCCATGCCCGAAAAGATAATGAAATGCGCTGGGCATGACGTGGTCAGGGATACAGCACCTCCGTCCGCCACCCGTCATCATCGCGCACGAATACATGCCGCTCGTGGAGCCTGCTCGGCATGCCATGCCAGAACTCCAGGCGAGATGGAACGATGCGGAACCCGGACCAGTGCGGTGGCCGAGGAACTTCACGTCCCTCATACTCGACCTCGACCGCGCGCACCCTGGCCTCGAGGTCGCCGGGCTGCATGATCCGTTCGCTCTGCCGGGACGCCCATGCGCCGATCTGACTGCCGCGGGGACGGCTCGCGAAGTAATCGTCGGCGTCTGCGGCGCTCACCACGCTTGCGACACCCTCCACGCGCACCTGCTTCTCCATGGGCATCCAGTGGAAGCACATGGATACTTTCGGATGCGCAAGGATCTCCCGGCCCTTGCGGCTCTCGTGATTGGTGTAGAACACGAAGCCGAGTTCATCCACGCTCTTCAGCAGCACGATGCGCACGGACGGTTGGCCATCGGGGCCGACACTGGCCAGCGAGAAGGCCGTGGGTTCCGGAATGAGCACGGGACCCTGGGCGATGGCCTCGACGAACCATTCGTCGAAGCGACGAAACGGCGCGGAGTGGGGCACGACGTCACTCATCCGATGGCCCGCTTGCGAAAGCTTCGCAGTCCGGCCATCCAGAAGAGCGCCGCCACGGCGACGAGTGCGCCCATGGATGCGGCCAGCGGCATGTGCGGCACGTCTGGCGTAAGCGACCCGCGCATGCCCTCGGCCACGTAGACGAGTGGATTGACGAGCACTGCGTACTTGAGCACGGGCACCGCGTCGAGCCCGCGCCACGGGTAGTAGGCACAGCCAAAGAACATCATGGGCGCAATGATCGCGCTGAACATCAAGCCGATCTGCTGCGGTGCGATGCTCGTGCCGAGCCACATGCCGAGCGCGGAGAATGCCGTGGCGCCGAGTACCGTGATGACGAACACGTCGCCGACGTGCACGAAGGACAGGTTGGCAATTGGCCCCATGATGAGGCGCGCGAGGGGCAGCACGAAGAGGGCAGCCACGACACCCTGAATCACGCCTGCCACGATCTTCTCGGCCGCGATGACCCAGGTGGCAACAGGTGCAAGCAGGCGATCCTCGATTTCGCGCGTCCACCCGAAATCCTGCACCATGGGCAACGCCACCGACTGGATGGCCGAGAGTGCGAGGCTCACCGCAAGGATGCCCGGGAGCAGCGTGGTCTGGTAGCCGCCGCGCACCATCCCCATTTTCGGCAGGAGGAAGCCGAAGACGACAAGGAACAGGACCGGCTGCATCACGGTGCGCAGGAGGAAGAAGGGCAGCTCCTTCATGGCGACGCGCACGTCGCGGCGCAGGAGTGCGACGAACACCGTGGACGTGCGGACCGGTGCCGGACCGGCGAGATCATGGTGCGTCAATCGAGCTTTCTCCCGGTGAGTTCGATGAAGAGCGTTTCCAGGCTCGGCTCCTTGAGCGTGATGTTGCGGACGTGGCGTCCCGCCCCTTCCGTTGCCTCGATGGCGGCGGAGATGATGCTGCCCCCAGCAGTGCTGTGAATGCGCAGGCTGTCGCCAACCGACTCTGCTTTGCTGACGTGCGCCAGCGTACGAACGCGCTCGGCGGCGTCGGTAGCGGGTCCGTCCAGTGCGAGTTCGATCAGCGTGCCGCCCGGCGCGCGCCCCTTGAGCGCTCCGGTAGTGTCGAGTGCCAGCAGCCGTCCCCGATCGATGATGGCGAGGCGGTCGCAGAGTTGATCGGCCTCCTCCATGTAATGCGTCGTCATGACGATCGTGCGGCCCTGGCGGTGGAGATCGCGCAGCACGTCCCACAGCGCGAGCCGAGCCTGCGGGTCGAGGCCGACGGTGGGTTCGTCGAGGAAGATGACCGCCGGCTCGTGGATGAGCGCGCGGGCAATCATGAGTCGCTGTTGCTGTCCGCCCGAAAGGGCATCCACCTTTTCGTGCGCCTTCTCCTGCATGCCGAACTGCTCGAGGTGTACCATGGCACGCTGGACCGCGACTGTGCGCCCTATGCCGAAGTACGCGGCGTGGAACACGAGATTCTCGAGTACGTTGAGGCTGCGGTCGGGATTGGCGCGCTGCGGAACCACGCCGATGCGACGACGCACGCCCACCGGATCCCGGATGACATCCGCACCCGCGACCGATGCGCGACCGCCGCTGGCGCCGATTCGCGTGGTAAGGATGCCGATGGTGGTGGTCTTGCCGGCACCGTTGGGGCCGAGGAGGCCGAAGAACTCCCCGTCCTGGATGACGAGGTCGAGGCCTTCAAGCGCGACGAGCTCGCGAGCGCCGGTCAGGACGGTGGGAGGCGGGCCCCCAGCGGCCGGCGGACCGAAGCCCATGCCGGGCGGCGGTCCGCCGCGCCGTTTCGCGGCAGCGACAGGATACACCTTGCGAAGCGATTCTGTATGGATTGCGCTCACTCGAGCCAATCTATGTTCGCGGCGGCGACGGCGACACCGCGCGCGCGGACTCGTGACGTCGGTGCGGCCACCCGTGTTCGCGCTGTGGGGGACGGCACGACATACTTGAACGATCCTTATTCACGCGGCTAGCCTGCGACCTTCCGGTGATCGAATGCTCAACGCCCTCTTCTCGCGTCGGCGAGCGCGCTTCGTCGCGGTCATGCTCTGGCTCTCGGTCCCCGGCCTCGTTCGCGCGCAGACGGATGCGACGTCGATCCGTCCGGTGCGCCAGACACCGACTGAGCGGTTCGCCGTCAGCAACGGCAACCGCGACTGGGGATCCGCGTCGATTGCCGGCAACCTCATCGTCGCTGGGGGGCCGTCCGGGAAGGCGGGATTGCACGCCGTCGATATGCTGACGGGAAAGCTCAAGTGGTCGTACCGGCCGGCGGACATCAACGGGTCAGTCTCCACGCCACCCGCCATCGTGCGTGATCTCGCGATCGCACCCTTCGGTGCCGCCAATCCCGGCGCGGTGATCGCCGTATCGTTATCCACTGGCAAGGCCGTCTGGCGTGGCCCCGATCCCTCGACGAACGCGACGGTCGTTGCACTGGGCAACATGGTGTACGTGCACACCAAGGACGCGACATTCGTCGCCCTCGATGCCGCGACGGGAAAGGAAGTGTGGCACCGCGCATTCGCTCGCCAGGGCTTCTGCGAGTCGCGTCCCGTGGTCGCAGGCGGTCTTGTGTACGTCTCGGGCAGGGTCGAAGCGGTTGCCGGCGATGCGTCCGTGGTCGAGGGCGAGGACCTGAGGGCGCTCGATGCCCGGACCGGTCAGGAGAAGTGGCGGTATCGCGTTCCGGCGGGGTCGCATACCCGCGGCGTGTGCTTGAAGGAACCCGTCCTCGTGGGGACGACCCTCTATGGCCTCGCTGAATGGCGCCTCCATGCGATCGACCTTGAAACGGGACGCGAAAAATTCAAGGCCGTCGAAACGCGCACGATGGTGGACGGGCGCCTGCGACCCGTGGAGGTCGTCGGCCTCATCGATGCGGGCGCTGTCCTCGTCGGCATGTCACGAACCGCGCTGAT
>JAYVNZ010000026.1:0-8575 GCA_043758185.1 Gemmatimonadaceae bacterium
GACCTGTCAGATCCGCACGGCACGCACAGGATGTGCAAGGAAGCCATCGATGGCGCACTCGTCGAGCTGTACGGGGTGCCGTCGGCAGGCGCGCGGAAGCGGCCCGAAGTGTGGTTGTACCGTGGAGCGTGGCAGGAATGGAGTGTCACCGATGCCACCTGGCTCGTTCCGATGTCACAGGAGGAGCTTCGCCTGAAGATCCAGGCAATCTTCAAGCATCAGTCGCAGAAGGATTCGGCACCGTTTCCGGGACAGGATGACCGCGAGTTCTGGCAGCGCGTCGATGCACGGAACAAGGACACGGCTCACCTGCTCGACAAGCTCGGGCTCGCCGAATACTTCGCCATGGAAGCCTACGTCATAGCCCAGGAGTAACCCGTGACGCGATTCACCACGCTCGATGTCGTCGTGCTCATTGCCTATCTTGCGGGCACGACGGGGCTGGGCCTCTACGTGGGTCGCAAGCAGCGTGACGCCAAGGACTACTTCGTCGCGGACGGTGCCATCCCCTGGTGGGCCGTCATGTTCTCCATCGTGGCGAGCGAGACGAGCGCGCTGACGTTCATCAGCATCCCCGGCCTGGCGTATGGCGCCAAGTCGGGCGCCGGCGACCTGGGGTTTCTCGAGGTCGTCGCGGGCTACATCATCGGTCGCTTCGTGGTCGCGGGCGTGCTGTTGCCGAGGTACTTCGCGGGGAACCTCGTGACAGCGTATGCGCTGCTGGAGACGCGCTTCGGCCTCACGACACGCCGGTTCACGTCCATCGTGTTCATGGTGACGCGCGCGCTCGCGGATTCCGTTCGCGTGTTCGCCACGGCCATCCCGGTTGCGCTCATCATCGGTCCCTCGATGACCAACCAGGCGTACGTGATGCCCACGGCCGTGCTGATCCTCGGCCTGCTGACGGTGCTGTACACGTACAAGGGCGGCATGAAGGCCGTGGTGTGGACCGAACTGCTGCAGGCGGGCATCTACATCAGCGGGGCGGTCGCGGCCATCCTGATTCTCGGGCACATCGTGCCGGGCGGCTGGTCGTCCATCTGGAGTACTGCGGGCGCTGCTGGCAAGACGCGTGTCCTGGACTTCACGTTCACGCTGTCCAAGCCGCACACGGTATGGGCGGGACTCATCGGCGGGGCGTTCCTCGCCATGGCGTCACACGGTACGGATCAACTCATCGTGCAGCGGTTGATGTCGTCGCGGTCCCTGCGGGATGCGCAGAAGGCGATCGTGGGATCGGGCTTCGTGGTGTTCTGTCAATTCTTCCTCTTCCTGACAATCGGCCTGGGGCTGTGGGTCTTCTACCATGCGCGCCTGTTCCCCACCACGGACCTCATCTTCCCCACCTTCATCCTGGAGCAGATGCCGACCGGGCTGGTCGGGCTGATCGTCGCGGCCATCGTCGCGGCCACGATGAGCACCCATTCCGGCGCGATCAATTCGCTGGCTGGCGCCACCACGCACGACATCTACCTGCCAATCACCAAGCGGGCGGTGGACGATCCGCAGACGCTCAAGATGGGTCGCCTGTTCGCACTTGGCTGGGGCATCGTGCTGACGCTGGGTGCCCTGCTCTTCCCGCAGGACACAAAGACGCCGGTGGTGGTGGTGGCACTCGGCATCGCGTCGTTCACTTCGGGGGGCTTGCTCGGCGGATTCTTCCTGGGCATCTACTGGCGACGCGCCATCCAGCGCGATGCGCTGCTCGGTATGTCCATCGCCATCGCGACCATGGCGTTCATCGTCTTTGCGAAGCCCATCTCAGCCGCCTATCCTTCGCTCTCGTCGACGCTCGCGCCATTCGGCAATATCGCGTGGCCCTGGTACGTCCTCATTGGCACCTCCATCACACTGGCCGTGGGCATTATTTCTTCCTTCACGCATCCCATGCCGGCGCGGACGCCGGCGGCGTCATGACCTTCATCGTTGTCGGGGTGGACGGCGGCGGCTCCAAGACGCGTGTCATCGTGGCCGACGAGCTCGGGAACCAGCTGTCGGAAGTCGTTGGACCCGGGAGTGCCGTGCGGCCGGGCGCGGCCGAGCATTCTGCGGATGTCATTTCCGCCACGCTCGCGGATGCGCTCGCCGCCTGCGAGATGACGCATGTGGTGCCCAAGGTGCTGTGCGTTGGCGTGGCCGGTGCGGCGCGCGAGCCCGAGCGCCTCGCCATCTGGCAGGCACTTGCCGGGCGCGACATCGCGGAGGAGGTGGTGATTCACCCAGACTATTCCATCGCGCTCGATGATGCGTTTGGCGATGGGCCCGGCGTCCTGCTGATCAGCGGTACCGGCTCGGCGGCATTCGGCCGCAGCCCGTCGGGCACGACGGCGCGGTGCGGCGGGTGGGGTCCGGTGTGTGGGGACGAAGGCAGCGGCGCGTGGATCGGCCGGCGCGCGCTCAGCGTCGTGACCGCATCAGCCGATGGTCGCGAGCCCGAGACGGCGCTCATGGGTGCCGTGCTGACCGCGGCGCAGGTCAACGAGCCGCAGGAACTCATCGCGTGGGCCGCCGCGGCAACGCCGGCGCTGTTCGCGTCGCTGGCGCCCGTGGTAAGCAGCGTGGCGGATGCGGGCGACCTTCGGGCGAACGCCATTCTCTCGCTGGCCGTGGAGGAACTGGTGCTGCACGTGCGCACGCTGTCACGTTCCCTCTTTGGCGACGAACGTGCGGCAACGCCGGTGGCGTTCACGGGCGGCATGCTCACTCGCGGCACCACACTGCGAAAGCGGTTGGAGCAGCGGCTGCGGAGTGCCGTGCCTGGCGCACAGGTGCAGGCGGGCGAGGTGAACCCCGCGCGCGGTGCCGTGCGCGGGGCGCTGCGTTACGTCAGCGAGGCCGTGTAATCCGGGAGACCCAGCCTGGGCATTGCGGCTGCGCAGCAGCCCATCGCGCGCGTGTTCGTCGTCCTCAAACTGGTGTGGGAACCCGACGCGCTCCCACAGTCCGTTGCGGCGCGAGCAGTGAGACTTCCTTCTGCGCCTCGGCGAGACGGTTCAGGTCATCGCCAAGGAGCCTGGCGGCATCGAGCAGCGTCGTGAGCGGCGAAAGATCAACTGCGCCTGCATGCAACCGCAGGAGATCCACACGGATCCCCTCCAGCGCGGCGACGCTCTTGGCGAGTTGCGCACGTGCGACATCGCGCCTCCCCGCCAAGATGGTTAGGTCGGCGCCCGCATGGTGCGCCACCGAGTCCTGCGTTTCCAGCTCCGCCCGTGCGGCTGCTGCCCGAGCCTCCAGGGCAGCGGCGATCGCGGGCAGGTCGTGCAGCTCGTTACGCAGCGCTGCGGGCAGCGCGTCAAACAGTTCACCTGCTGCCAGGCCGAGCGCCATTTCCGTCGCCTGAAACACACCCGCGCGCACTCGTCGCGATGCCGTCGGGGCACCGAGACGCCGCGCAAGGAATTCCCCGATTCCGCTTCGCCAGAGTCGCTCGCGCAAGCCCTTCCGGAGGGCTTGGTGCGTGCCCCGCGGCAGGAGCCGGACGTGGTTCGAGTTGGCGGACAGGATGAGTACGAGGGAGGTGAGCCACGCGGCCAGCCCCGCCCCCTGGAGACCGGGAAACGGGATGACGATGTGTCGACGTTCCAGGCCCAGCTGAATGACATCCGGAAGGAGGGTGAGGACGGCCGAGAGTACGAGGGACGCGTACGTCGCGATCCGAAGGTATCGTGCGCCCGGACGGAGGTTCTCGAGCGCCATGTCCTCCTGCGCGTGCTGTCGTTCGCGCGCCTCCACGTCGAGTGCGCCGCGAAGATCGGGCAGCGTGAAACCCGCACTGAAGAGTCGTCGCGCGCGGTTCGCGTGGAAGGAGATGATCGGCACGAGAGGCGCGGCAGCCAGCAGGCCCCAGCGTGCAATTTCCAGCAGGTATACCGGGCGGTGGTAGTTCAGGAATCCCGTGAGCGCCCAGCGTCGGGATCAACGTGAGTCCCGACCACACGGCGTAGGCGACTGTTGCTGGGTTCCGCTCCGAGATCCAGCTCCGAAGCGGCGCCGGGAGTTCTGGCCGCGAGAACGTGGACGGCGCGAGGGCTGCGGCAAGAGCTTCACCGCTCTCGTGCCGGTCTGCCGGATTTTTTTCGAGACAGCGGTCGATGGCCTCGACCAGCGCATGCGGCAACCCCGGTGCGACATGAGCCACGGAGCGCGCTGGTTCAGACACATGCTTCATCAACAGGGCCGGCAAGTTGGCCGCCTCGAAGGGGAGCTTGCCACTCACCGCGAGATAGCCGACCGCCCCGAGAGAGTACAGGTCGCTCCGGCCGTCAACGGCCTCACTCATGGCCTGCTCGGGGCTCATGAACTGTGCGGTCCCCATGATCCGGCCCGGATCCGTATTCAGCGTCGTCGTCGAGCCCACGTGCGCGATGCCGAAATCCGTGACCAGCGCTCGGCTGGATCCTTCCTCCAGCAGGATGTTGTCCGGCTTCACGTCCCGGTGGACGATCCCGCGTCCGTGTGCGTACGCCAGCGCCCAGGCTACCTCACGGAGCACGCGCGCCGCCTCGTCGGCAACCAGTGGTCCCTGGGCTCGAAGCCGTTCGCCCAGCGTGACACCGGCCACGTAGCTCATCACGAAGAAGACGAAACCCGCCGCCTCTCCAACACGATGGATGGGGACGATGTTCGGATGGGACAATCCCGCAGCGGTGCGCGCCTCACGGAGGAACCGTTCGCGTGCGTCCGGCTGCTCCGCGAGGTGCGCCGGCAGCACCTTGATCGCGACGTGAC
Organism: Gemmatimonadaceae bacterium; assembly: GCA_043758185.1. Taxonomy (GTDB): domain Bacteria; phylum Gemmatimonadota; class Gemmatimonadetes; order Gemmatimonadales; family Gemmatimonadaceae; genus AG11. The sequence continues at coordinate 4,732 of JAYVNZ010000026.1, forward strand.
GGTCCAGTTGCACATCGCGCGCAAGGTAGACCACGCCCATCCCGCCGCGGCCCAGTTCCCGCTCGAGCGAGTACTCGCCAGCGAGCGCGGTCTGGAGATCGAGAAACTCCGTCGAGCGAGTGCTCATGCGTCGCCTTGCGCGGATCGCCCGGTGGGGTTTCGGAGTCAGCCTGGGCGCCTGGCTGGTCCAATGTACAAACAGCGGGTCCTTCGCATCGCTCAGAACGGCAAACCTTCAGCTTCGCTCAGGACGACAAGGGATCGTCGCGAGAGTGGACAACGACCGGCATGCTCAGCGGCGCGCCGGCGAGTGCATCAGCCACCGGGGTGTCCTCCGAGGACAACTCGAACGAGCCATCCCACCGAGCCATCACCACCGTCGCAAGGCAGTTGCCAACAAGATTGATCGAGGTACGCGCCATGTCCATGAGCGCGTCGACCCCCAGGATCACCGCAACACCCTGCAGCGGCAGGCCGAACTGCGCCAGTGCGCCCGACAGGATCACGAGCGACGCGCGCGGCACGGCGGCAACACCCTTGCTCGTGAGCATCAGCGTGAGCATCATCAGCACCTGCGTCGAAATCGGCATGGCGATGCCCGCCGCCTGCGCCACGAAGACCGATGCAAGCGCCAGGTAGAGCGTACTGCCATCGAGATTGAACGAATAGCCGGTGGGCAGCACGAACGATACGATGCGCCGTGGCACGCCGAGCCGCTCCATGTTCTGGAGCGCCAGCGGCAATGCCGCCTCCGATGACGCGGTGGTGAACGCCAGCAGCCACGGCTCCTTCGTCGCTTGCCAGAATCGCCGAATGGGCACCTTGAAGGCGATGGCGATGGGCAGCAGCACGAACAGCACGAAGACGATCAGCGCACCGTACAGCGTGAGCACCAGAACGCCAAGGTTACGCAAGATCCCGAGCCCGCTCTTTCCCACGGTGACCGCGATCGCCGCGCCAATGCCGAACGGCGCAAACTTCATGACGATCCCCACGAACTTGAACATTACCTCGCTCAGGCTCTCGCAGAACGACAGCATGAACGTCTTGGCGGTGCCCTGCACCTGGGACAGGGCGACCGCGAAGATGATGGAGAAGAACACGATCTGGAGCACTTCGTTCTTCGCCGCCGCCTCGAAGAAACTCTGCGGCACGGTGTGTTCCAGCACGCCGGCGAAGGATGTCTTGGTCTTGGCCAGCTCCGTGCCCACGTCCGTCGAGGCGGTGGAGAGGTTCACGCCGACACCAGGCTTGACGATGTTCACCGCCAGCAACCCGACCACGAGCGCGAGCGTGGTGACCACCTCGAAGTACAGGATGGACCGGAACGCCAGCTTGCCCACGCGCTTCATGTCGTCGCCGTGTCCGGCGATGCCCACCACCAGCGTGCCGAACAGCAGGGGGACGATCAATGACTTGATCATGCGCAGGAACACCGTGGACAACACCTGCAGGTCGGTTGCCTGGAATCCCTTCACTCCTGCGGGATGGTCCGGGAACAGGTATCCCACAACCACACCCACTACCATTGCCAGCACAATCTGCTGCGTCTGCGAGATACGGCGCAGGCCCGTGCGCGGTGGCATCGGCGCCGCCGCGGGTGTTGCTGGAGTCATCTGATCAGGGAGAGGAGGGAGCGCCGGCGGCGGCGCGACGCAGCACTGAATTCCTGTATCCGTACGCGACGTAAATCACGAGCCCGATCGCCAGCCACCATCCGAAGCGCACCCAGGCCTGGGGTGGCAATCCCTTCATCACGAACAGGCACGCCGCGGCACCACCGAGACAGACGGGCCACGCGAACGGCACCCGGAAGGGCCGCGGCCGATCCGGCTCGGTATACCGCAGCACCAGCACGCCGACGCACACGAGGGCGAAGGCGAACAGCGTCCCGATGTTCGTGAGGTCGTACGTCTCCCCCGCATCGCCGATGAGCGACCAGAACGCGACGAACAATCCCGTAATGATCGTCGTGACGTACGGCGTGCGCGTCCGCTCGTGAATCTTCGCGGCCCACTGGGGCAGCAGGCCGTCACGCGCCATGGCATAGAAGATCCGCGGCTGTCCGTACTGGAATACGAGCAACACCGCCGTCATCGAGAACACTGCGCCGAGCGCCACGAGCCACGCGGCGCCCTGCATACCGGTGACCTGCAGGGCGTAGGCGAGCGGATCCGCATGCAGGCTCGGGTCCAGTTCCCTGTAGTTCACCATGCCCGTGAGCACGGCGCCGACGGCTATGTAGATGATCGTGCAGATCGCCAGCCCACCCAGGATACCGATCGGCAGATTGCGCTGCGGATTCTTCGTCTCCTCGGCCGCGGTGGAGATGGCGTCGAATCCGATGTAGGCGAAGAACACGATGGCGGCCCCATGATGGATGCCCGCAAATCCATTCGGCGCGAACGGATGATAGTTGGCCGTATTGATCTTCGTCATGCCTGCCACGATGAACAGCGCGAGCGCCACCAGCTTCACCACCACCATGATGTTGTTCGCGCGCGCACTTTCCTGCACTCCGCGCAACAGCAGCCAGGTAATGGCCATGACGATCGCGAATGCCGGCACGTTCACGAGCACCGGGATGCCGGCGACGTGTGGGGCGCTGTCCATCAGCGCGTGAATCTTTGGGTCGGAGCTCAACAGGGCCGTGCGATAACCCGTGGTGAGCCACACCGGAAGGTTGACCAGCCCGCCGGTGAGCGTCTTGAAGTAATCGCCCCAGGAAATGGCGACCGCCACGTTGCCCACCGCATATTCGAGGATCAGGTCCCACCCGATGATCCACGCCACGATCTCTCCAAGCGTTGCATACGTATACGCGTACGCACTGCCGGCTTGCGGGATCATCGACGCCAGCTCCGCATAGCAGAGCGCAGCGAGCGCACACACCCCGCCCAGCAGCAGGAACGAGAACACGAGTGCAGGCCCGGCGCCGCTCCGGATCACGTGGCCGGCGGCGTCGGTCTGTCCCGCCGCCGCGGTGCCGATGGCCCCGAAGATTCCCGCGCCAATCACGGCGCCGATCGCCAGCATGATGAGGTCGCCCGCACCGAGGACGCGCCGAAGCCCGTTGGCGCTCTCTTCCATCACGGCGATCGGCTTACGCGCGAATAACGAATTCATGTCGCGTGGTGTTGTGTCGTCCTGAGCGAGGCGAAGGACCTGCGTGGCGTCCTGAACGAAGAGGGTCTTGCGCTTCGCTCAGGACGACACTGCGCTAGATGAACAGCGGAGCCAGCACGAGGGTAATGGTGCTGAGCAGCTTGATCAGCACGTGCAGGGACGGTCCAGCGGTATCCTTGAACGGATCGCCAACCGTATCGCCCACGACCGCGGCCTTGTGCGCCTCCGAGCGCTTGCCACCGTAGGCGCCGGTCTCGATGTACTTCTTGGCGTTATCCCACGCGCCGCCGCCGTTGTTCAGGAAGCCCGCCATGAGGATGCCCGTGATGGTCGCCACCATGAGCAGTGCTGCCACGGACTCCGCACCCATGAACTCCCCCGCACCGCCGAACCGCTTGAACAGCAGGCCCACGATGATGGGGAACAGCACCACGAGCGCGCCAGGCAGCACCATCGCCTTCAGTGCCCCCACCGTCACGATGTCCACGCACGCCGCGTAATCCGGCTCCTCGGTGCCCTGCATGATGCCGGGGCGTTCCTTGAACTGGCGACGCACTTCGGTGATGACCGACTGCGCAGCCTTTCGCACGGCCGACATCGCCAGCGACGAGAACCAGAACACGAGCATGGCGCCGAGCAGGCCGGCCACGAACACCACAGGCTTGGACAGGTCCACGTGCAACGTCTGCCCGGTGAGGTTGCGCACCTCGTCGAGATA
>JAYVNZ010000027.1:0-6542 GCA_043758185.1 Gemmatimonadaceae bacterium
GGGTCGACCGCGGAATCCGTGGTGGCCAGCATCTCGATGCGAAACTGCTCGAACAGCGCCCGCGGCCGGAACTCCGGGCTGCCCAGCTTCTCGGCGATCTCGTCGTAGATGCGCTGGGCACTGTCGCTGTCGAGTCGCTCGCGGACGCCAAAGACGTCGTGCAGCTCGTGCGCCATCCATGCACCGGACGGCGTGCCGCGAAAGAGATACCAGTAGTCCGCGACCCGCTGCCAGATGATGCGCGGGTCCGTTTCCACGGGCGATCCATCGCGTGTGGGAACGCCGATGTCCTCCATGCGGACGCCCTGGCTGTACAGCATCCGGAAGATGTAGTGATCCGGAATGATGAGCAGCGCCGTGGGCTCCGGGAACGGTGCGTTGTCGGCCAGGAGTGACGGGTCCACGTGCCCGTGTGGACAGATCAGGGGGAGGTCGCGCGTTGCCTCGTACAGTTCACGCGCAGCGTTCCGGACACTGGGTTCCGCGTCGAAGAACCGATCCGCATGGAGGCGCAGCGGTCGCCCCGCCAGCACGGCGGACCTCGGCCCGATGGAATTCACCGCACTGGCCATCGCGCGCGAGGGACTGTGGTGGGGATAATTCCGTCGCGGGTGCGCCGGAGTTTGAGCACGTTCAGAACAAAAGCCGGTCGAAAACAGCGGTCCGGTCGGGTGCGTGGTTGCGTGGCGACCCTGAAAGATTGGCTATTGCGAACCGGCGGAACCCACCCGAATTTGTTCCGACAAGAAACTAATGCGATTCGTCCAAATCTACCTGACGGATTCCCCACCCGCAATATTCGGCCGCAGCGCCTTGCATGGCATTCCGCGGCCGGGATCGATGTGAGTCCACTCTCTCGCTTCAGCAACCTTGAGAAAGATCGACACGCGCGACTTCCAACGCGCCACCCGCACCACCTCGCGCGACATCAACCGGCGCATCATGCTCAACCTGGTGCGCGATCACCAGCCGCTCTCGCGCGCCGACCTCGCGCGCCGGATGGAGATCGGGCGCGGAGTGGTCACGTCCATCATCCAGGAGCTGATCGACGAAGGCACCATCTATGAAGGCGCGACAGGGCACGCCGCGCGCGGCCGCCGGCCCACCATGCTGTACGTGCGCACCCAGGATCGCCTCGTGATAGCCGTAGACGTACGGTTCAGCCGCACGTTCATCATGCTGAGCGACTTTGCCGGCTCACAGCTCGCCTTGGAATCCTTCGAGACCATCTTCGAGCCGGATCTCCTGGTGGCTGAACTCATCGCGCGCATCGCGCGACTGGCTGGCGCCGATGGCGTGGCAGGCCGCTGCGAAGGCGTGGGAGTCGTGGTGCCGGGCATGGTAGATCGCATCTCGGGCCGAGTGCTCATGGCGCCGCAGCTTGGGTGGCGGGATGTGGACATCCGGGACCGCATCGCCGCCGGCGTCGGGCTGCCGGTGCACATCGAGAACGCACCGATGGCCTGCGCCATGGCGCAGATGTGGCTGGGCCAGCGCGGCAAGAGCAGCGACAACTTTGTCTTCGTCACCGTGTCCGACGGCGTGGGCGCAGGTATCGTGCTGAATGGCCAGCTCATCCGCGGCGACTCGGGCTCCGCGGGGGAATTCGGCCACAATCCGCTGAGCCCCGAGGGGCCACAGTGCATGTGCGGCTCTCGCGGATGCTGGGAGGCCTACACCTCCAACCAGGCCACCATCTCGCGGTACCTGGATCGCGAGCTGACCCCGCTGTGGGGGGGTGGTGTGCAGCACGCCTCCACGCTCACCATCGACGACCTGATCGGCCTGGCTCGCGGCGGCGACGCGCGCGCCAGCAGTGCGATCGTGGCGACGGGGCATTACCTGGGCGTGGGCCTCGCCGACATCATCAACGGCATCAACCCGTCGCATGTGTTCGTGGGCGGCGAGATCACCAGCGCGTGGGATTTGATCGAATCCGCGGTGCGTGAGGGCATCGCGCTGCGTGCCCTGACCCGCGCGGGCAAGGCGACGCCTGTCACGCCAGAGCAACTTGGCGGATATCCACGCCTACGGGGGGCGACGGCGCTGGTGGCAGCACCGCATTTTGCCGCGCCGAGAGTTGCCTGATCTGGGACTGTCGGACAGTCCGACAGTCTGGCCCGGGCGGCCGGCTGCGCCGGCGCCCTCGTCTGACAGCGGGTCAGTCGGTACGTCAGTCATGATCTACACGAGCAGGTCTTGTGGCGAAGGACCGCCCTGTGCGGATCATGACTGTCGTGCGGATCGACCCGCTGTCAGACGAGCAGCCGCGCAGCGGCGAGCGGGTCAGACCGTCAGACTGTCAGACTTAAAAGTCCACGCGCATTCCCACCTGGGCCTGCCGAGCCCCGTACGCGCCCGTTGGAACACCAAACGACGGCACGGCCACGCCCGCCGCCGTGAACTGCGTGCCACCGTACGACAGATTGTTGTTCCAGTTGAACACGTTGAACACTTCGCCCGACACCGTCACCTTCGCGCCCTTGCTCGTGACGATTGGCCGAGCCAGCCGGAAATCCACCGTGCGATACCAGTTCGCGAACGAGCTTGCCGGCCGCGTGGTGCGGATGCCGCTGGTCGTCGTGGTGCCGCCCAGGTAATCATCGCCGGTGATGTTGTCGAGGTTGATGTCGCGCCCGTCGATGGTGGTGTACGGCCGGGGACTGGCGAATGTGCTGATCGACGAGAAGGTGAATCCGAACGGAATCACGCTCACCTCCGACAGCACCACGCGATGCCGCTCGTCGCCCGTGGTTGCCTGGCGATTGAAGAGAAACGGATACGCAAAGTTCGGGAGCCCGGCCGTATCGAAGTCACCCTCGTACCACCCCAGTGTGTACGCCAGGTTGATGCGCGTCTTGTTGCGCTGGAACGTTGCCTGGGTGAGGAAGGCGGAATAGTCCGACTTGCCGATGTCGTCCCACAGGATGATGTCACCGTACGCGGGCGTCAGCTTGCGGACGCTGGGCGTGACGCTCTTGTCCAGGTAGTTGGGGTTGCGCTGCACGTACAGGTTGTCCATGTGCTGCCGCACGTAGTCCACGTTGATGCCGAGCTCGCTCGTGAGCTGGTGGCCGATGCCGAGCGACGACTGGAGGCTGTGCGGCGTGTGCATGTCGTGCTTGACGAGGATCGGGGCCGGCGATCCCGACTGGCCAGCGATCACCCGCGCGCGCAGCACTGCCGGATCCGTCGTGCCCGGGTTGGTGAAGTTGTACGTGCGCCACGTGGAGTTCTTCCGCTCCTGGAAGCCGATGAAGCTCGTCACGCGATCGTAGATGATGCCGAACCCGCCGCGCAGGAACGTGCGGTTCTCGTTCGTGGGATCCCACGAGAAACTCACGCGCGGTGAGAAGTTGCCGAGCTGGTTCTTCCGGTTGCCGGTGTTGAGATAGTCGGCGAGCGCCGGAATGGCCTGGAGCCTTGGATCGGCGGCCCAGGGTACCGTGTAGCCATTGTTCATCGTGTTGAACTCTGCGTCGTGCCGGATACCAAGTGACAGCGTGAAGTTCTCGCGCATGCGCCACTCGTCGTTCACGTACAGTCCGGTGGTATAGCCTGTGGCGTTCGCGTCGGCATCCGAGGTGCCGTTGGGATCCGTGAATCCCACGGCAATGGACGCAGTGTTGGGCAGCGTGGACGTGTCCGTGAGGAAGTTGAACGACCCATCCTTGTTGTTCGGAAAGGTCTGCTTCGCGGCAATCGTGCTGGCCTCCACGCCGAACTTCACCACGTGGGATCCCATGGCATTGTCCACCGTCTTGGTGGCGCGATCCACGAGCCGCAGGTGCGTTTCCCTCAGGATCAGTGGAAAGCCGGAAGTGCCCAGCACCACGCCGGGATACGTGAGCTGCGGGCCCGGATGCAGGGGCGCTTCGTTGTGGCTCCAGCTCACCAGTTGAAGGCTTCCTTCGTTCACGAAGCTGCCGCCCGGCGCGAGGTAGCGCTGCCGCAGCTGGCCCGTATAGATCTTGTAGTCCTGCGAGATCCCGCTCACCTGCGCTACTCGTCCGCCGAAGTTGCCTTCACCCTTGAGGTAGCGCGCCGAGCCCATGAAATCGTATGTCACAGCCGGGCTGCTCACGTAGGTGAGTCGCCCGAAACCCGTGTGGTTGTTGTTCGGCGCCAGGAAGGATCCCTTGTACTGCGTGAAGGCCGCACCGCTGGTGGGATTGACGTCGAGGAAGAAGTTGGTGGCCGCAAGCTCGTAGCTCGCCGCGTAGAACAGCTTGTCCCGCACGATGGGCCCGCGGAAGTTGAAGCCGAGCTGCTTGCGGCCAAAATCAGGCACCGCGACCTGGAAGGCATTGCGCGCGATGAATGTCTTGTTCTGGTAGAAGCCGAACGCCGACCCCTCGAAGTTATTCGTCCCTCGGCGGCTTTCCGCACTGATGACGTATGAGCCCGCGCGCGTGAACTCCGCGTCGTACGGATTGGTGTAGACGCGAAACTGTTCGAGTGCTTCCTGCGGCAGTGGTGAGCCCGTCTGTCCCAGGCCGACGATGTTGCCGTTGAACAGGCTCTTCATCTCCACGCCGTCCATGTAGACGTTGAAGAAGCGCAGGTCGGGCGCCGCGCCGCCCGAGGGCAGCGTGCGCCCGGACTGCGGCGCGTACGTCTTGATGCCTGGCGCAATGCCGGCAAGGTTCATCACGCCGCGCGAGTTCAGCGGGAGGTTCTCGATCTCCTCCTTCATCACCGGTGCGGACACCGACAACCGCTGCACTTCCACCTGCTTGACGCGCTCGCCCACCACGCTCTGCGACGAGAGTTCCGCCGCGCCCTTCTCGAGGTCGAACTCGAGCCGAGCGCGCTGGCCGATGGCGAGCTGCACCGTTTGCTGCGCCGGCTTGAAGCCGATGATCCGGACGGTCACCATGTACTTGCCGGCGAACAGGCCGAGCACGCGAAAGTCGCCACTGGTACGCGTTGTGGCACGCGCTGTTTCCTGTGTGGCCACGTTCACCACAGTCACCTGCGCTCCGGCGACGGGGGTGCCTTCGCTCCTGGCTGATCCCTCGAGCGTGATGGTGTTCTGGGCGAGCGCCGGCCGGCTGAGGGCCACGGCGAGCGCCACCATGGCAAGCAGGCGCTGGAGGAATGGTCGCATGACGAGCTCCGATGGAGGAAGGCAGCGTGCGGATGAGTGCGCGCACCGTTCAGGTGCGAGGAAGGCTCGCACGGTTGCTGCCAATGGCCACAGTATATTTGCCGACGCCGGGAATGGCTACATGTTACGTGCACGCTTCCGCAGACTCCTCACACGAACGCACATGCACCTGCGAGCCGCCGCGCTGGTCCTCGTCCTCGGCACCATCACACCGGCCCGTGCCCGCGCGCAAGCTGGTGATACAACCATTGCCCGCCGGCTTGCGGCTGGTGTTGACTACCGCCAGTTCACCGACCGGCGCGGCCCGTGGACCATGTACCTCGTGCGCGTGGACCTTCGGAATGCCGACGTCGAGCTGCGTGCGGGCCGCGCGAACGCGCAACTCAAGGCTCGCGAACGTGTCAGCGGCATCGTGCGCCGCGAAGCCGCCACCGGCGTGACGGTCATTGCGGCCGTGAATGCAGATTTCTTCGACCTCAAGTCCGGGGAGAACGAGAACAACCAGGTCGTCGCCGGCGAGTGGTGGAAGGGACTCAAGGTCACCGATTCGCCGTACGACACGTGGGACAACACGCATGCGCAGCTCGCGGTGGACGCGAGCCATCGTGTCGCCATGGACCGCTACCAGTTCGACGGCCGCGTGTGGGCACATGGCAAGATGACACCGATCATCACGCTCAACAGCAATCCTGCCGGCAAGCCGGAAGGCACGGCGCTCTACACGGCCCGCTACGGTACGACGACTCCCGCCGACAGCACCAGGCCAACCGTGGAGGCGCCACTCGTTGCAGCAGGCCTGCGCGGCGACACGACGCTCTACGTGCGCCGCGGGCCACTGGCCACCACATCGGCGACACGCATTCCCCCCGATGGCGCCGTGCTCTCCGCGTACGGCGCGGGGCTGCGTCAGGCCGAGGTGAAGGCGATGGCTGACGGCGACACCGTGAAGGTGCTCCTCGGCACTCTGCCGCATCTGCCAGGCAACGCCGCGCCGTCGCTCGTCATTGGCGGGTGGCCACGCATCCTGCACAATGGCGTCGACATCACCGCCGATGCGCCGAGCGTGGAAGGCACGCTGTCACGGAATGCGGAGATGCGGCATCCGAGAACCGCCGTCGGCTTTTCGCGCGACAGCTCGACGCTCTACCTCTTTGCCGTTGATGGTCGCTCGGAGAACAGTGGCGGCATGACCCTCACCGAGCTCGCCACCACGATGCGCACACTTGGCGCATGGGACGCGCTCAATTTCGACGGGGGCGGATCGACGACCATGGTGATTGGCGGCGCGGTGGTGAACAAGCCATCAGACCCCACGGGCGAGCGCGCGGTGGGAAATGCGTTGATGGTCGTGGTACGGCGTTAAGGGATCCAGAAGGGCGTTGCTCGGGCTTACCGCGAATCTGGCGAATCCACGCGGATCTCCACGAATCCA
>JAYVNZ010000028.1:0-20135 GCA_043758185.1 Gemmatimonadaceae bacterium
GTGGACGCCAGCCCAACCGCGCCCTGGTCGAACAGAAAACCCACGACGCCTCCGGCCCGCACCACGCGCGGCACGCGGCGTACGGCATCCGAATCGTGAATGACGTGCACCCCCACGCGCAGCCGCGTGTCGGTCAGGTACTGGTCGAACAACGAGTTCTGCATCCGCCGGGCCACGGCCTCAATGTGCATGCCGCGCGAAGAAAGGTAGGCCGCGCCCAGCTCCCAGTTCCCCAGGTGGCCCGACACCAGGATCAGGCCCATCCCACGCGCAACCGTGTCCTCGACGATCGCCCAGTCGTTGCTGACGTCCACGAGCGCAGCAACTTCCGCAGGCGTGCACTTCGGCAAGACTGCCGTCTCGATACTGGTCCGGCCAAGGTTGCCATACGATTCCCGCGCGATGCGCATCACCTCGTTCGCGGCCAGCCCGGGAAACGCCGCGCTGACCTGGCGCTCCACCACGTCGCGGCGGATCCCCACCCAGTCGTAGATCCTGCGGCCGATCCACTCCCCCACATCGCCGGCGCGCCGAAAGCTCAACTGGCGCAGCGCCAACGCCGCACCACGCATGCTGTAATATTCCGCGCGGTGCGAGAAAGTGACCGGCGCAGTCACCGCGCCGCCCGGGCCGACCGATCACCCGCGGAGTTGGCGGCGTCGGCAAAGCCTTCGATCATCGCGTCTTCGCGAAAGTCGCGCTGGGCGCGCGTAAACCCGGCATTGCCCATGGCCTTTCGTGTCTCGTCGTCAGCCAGGAAACGCGCGACAGCCGAGGCCGTGTCGCTCGGGTCCGCGGGCGGCAACAACACGCCCGCGATGCCGTCCGGCACGTAGTGCGACACCAGCGTGGATCGCTCCGCGATCACCGGCACGCGCGCCGCCATGAAATCGAGGCACGCAAAGGCGCCGTCATCACCACCCGCCGTCACCCAGCCCACGTCCGCTGCGGCGAGTATCGCCGGCATGTCCGTGCGTTCACCCAGGAACTTCACCAGTGACGTGACCCCCAGCGCGGCCGCGTGCATGCGCGTGTCGTCCGCATCGCCGGAGCGGCCCACGAATGCCATCCGCAGTCCGGGATGGCGCTCCGCGAGCAGGGCGAGCGTGCGCATGGCTGTCGTGACACGCGTACCTGCCCGGTCATCGATGGCGCAGACGATGAGCTGCGACGCGTCCGTCATGCCGAGCATCGCGCGAGCGGGCGCCCGGGCGGATTCCACCTTGGCCACGTCCACGCCCAGCGGCGCCACTCGCGCGCTGTCAGCGAGTCCGGCACGCTCGCGGTCGGATGTGGACGAGAACAGCAGCACGGACGAGGCCATGCGACTGGCGAACTTTCCGGAACGGCCAGCCGCAGGTGCGCCGCCTGCCGGGATGCGTCGGATGACCGCGCCGCGCTCGCCAAGGCGCATGGCCGAACTGGCCACCAGCTGTTCGCGCTCCGTATGCAGGAACACCACTTCCACGGACTTTTCCTTGAGCACGGCGCGCAGGCGCCACGCATCGCGTGCCACCGTGGTGGCAGGCGGAATGCCCACCACGTCGAGCCCTTCCTGGACATAGCCCGCCTGCGCCCTGGATCCCTCACGGCAGACCACGCTCACCTGCTCGCCCCGGGCAGCGAGGCCGCGTGCGGCAACAGCAAACGCGCGACCGGACGCGCTCCAGTGGGTGGAGGAATGGTAGAAGAGCGTCCGCATGGTCAGGACACTCCCGCTGGAGCCGGCGCTCGCGCGTCACCTTCGGTGCGACGGGCCTGGGCGGCGTGCAACCGATGATAGGCGCCGTGGCGCGCCAGCAGTTGCGAATGCGTCCCGCGCTCGACGATCTCGCCGCGCTGGAGGACGAGGATCTGGTCTGCGTGCACGACGGTTGAGAGGCGGTGAGCGATGACGAAAACGGTTCGGCCGGCGAGAAGACGATCGATCGCCTCTTGCACGAGTCGTTCCGAGTCGGTGTCCAGCGACGAGGTGGCCTCGTCGAGGATGAGGATGGGAGGATCGGTGAGCAGCGCGCGCGCGATGGCGAGACGCTGGCGCTGCCCGCCGGACAATCGCGTGCCGCGCTCGCCGAGCACGGTGCCGTACCCCTCCGGCAACTCGCATATGAAGTCGTGTGCGTTGGCCGCGCGTGCCGCCGCCTCCACCTGGGCATCCGTGAACCGATCCGGCGCTCCGTAGGCAATGTTGCTCCGGACCGTATCGTTGAACAGCACCGTGTCCTGGCTCACGATGCCGGTGAGGCCGCGCAGCGACGCCAGCGACAGCTCCCGTGTGTCGACACCATCGAGGCGGATGAGCCCCGCCGTGGGCTCGTAGAAGCGCGGGATGAGGTCCACGAGCGTACTCTTGCCCGCCCCGCTGGCGCCCACCAGTGCCACGACCTCTCCGCGACGCGCCACGAAACTCACGTCGCGAAGCACCGTCTCGTTCTCGTAGGCGAACGACACGTGCTCGAAGGCAATCGACTCGCGCAGCTGGGTCACGTCACGCCGTCCCGCATCCAGCTGCGCTTCCGTCGGCAGGTCCAGTACCTCGAACAACCGCTCGGCGGACGCGAACGACTGCTGCGCCGTCGTCGGGGCCTGCGAGAGTTGCTTGAGCGGCGGCAACAGGCGCATCACCATGATCATGAAGGTGATGAGCGTGGCGCTGTCCATGGTGCCGCCGCCAAGCAGCACTTCGCGCGCGCCAACCCAGAGGATGAGCATGGCGACCGACGTCCCGATCAGCTCCGTCATGGGCTGCGACAGCGCAGCCACGCGGGTGATGCGTACCATGCCGGAGGAATACCGCCCGCTCGCTGCCGAAAAGCGCCCGTCTTCGTACGGTTCACCGCGAAACGACTTCACCAGCCGGATGCCACTCACCACTTCCTGCAGCACGCTGGTGATTTCGCCATAGTCGCCGCGCAGGCGGCGGTGCCCCTTCCGCAGCTTGCGGAGCACAGGCTGCAGTGAGAGCGTAAGCAACGGGGCAATCACGAGTGCGATGAAGGTGAGGCGCACCGAGTAGTTGAGCAGGATGACAATGGTGCCGACGATCTGCGCCAGGTTCTGTAGCGTGCGCGTGACGAGCTCGGTGATGAGCGCCTTGGTCTGCTCGGTATCGGAGAGCACGCGCGAGATGATCTGGCCTGCCTTGGTGCGCTGGAAGTAGCCCAGAGGCAACCGCTGGAGATGGCGAAACACGCTGTCTCGCAGGTCGCGCGTGACGCTCTCCTGCAGCGATGCTCCGAGCTGCCCCGCGAGCCACACGAACACGTTCTTCAGTGCGACGATGGCCATGATGGCAATCATCATGGTTCCCACGGAGCCGAGCCGGTCCGCCGGGTCGAGAAAACTGCCCACCAGCTGGTCCTGCAGGTGCGTCACCCAGCTTCCTGACGCGCGCGGGATGAGCGACTGCGCGCCGAACAGCGCATTCAGGAACGGCACCAGCAGCGTGAACGAGAACACGTCGAGCGCCGCGGCGATGACGTTGCACGCGATGGTGCCGGCCATCCGCCACGAGTGTGGGCGCAGGTACTGCAGAAGGCGGCGATACACGGCTAGCGCCTGGGCGTGAGAAGCGACACGGGGAGTATGCACTCCTCCGGGGTGACACCACCGTGCAGGAACGATCCGCGGTACCGGCTCTGGTACTCCCGCAGCTTGGTGGGATACACGAAGAAGCTGTCGCCCGTTGCGAGCAGCGTGTTCGCGCCGAGTCCGCGGCGCGGCAGCTTCAGCGCGTCCTCATTCGTGAACAGCATGGCCAATTCCGGATTCTCTGCGCGAAGGTCCTCGCCGAACTTGTACCGCAGGTTCTGCGTGGCATCACGCTTCGCGAAGACCGTGGCTGGCGTGTGACAGTGAATGGAGCCGTGATCGCTTGTCACGAGCACCTTCACCTTCCGCCGGGCCGCCTCCTGGAGCACGCTGAACAGTGCGGATCGCTTGAACCACTGCAGCGTGAGCTGGCGCAGGGCGATCTCGTCGCGCGCCACTTCATACAGGATGGCGGACTCCGACCGGCCGTGGGTCAGCAGGTCCACGAAGTTGAAGACGAAGGCGCTGATTCCCTCCGGCGCAATCGCGTTGGCCAGCCGGCGCTCGAGTTCGTCGGCCTCGTACGACGACGAGATCTTGTCGTACTTCACGGACACCTTGCGGCCAAGCTCCTGCACCTGCGCCTCGAGCAGGTCTTTCTCGTGGGCATTGAGCGTTTCATCTTCCCGCTCGCCCCACCAATCCGGAAAGCGCGCTGCGATCTCATTGGGAAAGAGCCCGCTGAACAGCGCATTGCGCGCATACGGCGTTGCCGTGGGCAACACCCCGAAGTAGTGCGTGGTCTCGATGTCGAACAGCGGCGCAAGCACGGGCTCCAGGAACTTCCACTGGTCCAGCCGCAGGCAGTCGATCACGATGAACACCGCCGCCCTGTCCTGCGTGACGACCGGCATGAGGTATTCGCTGACAATGTCGATGGACAGCGGCGGACGGTCACTCTCCAGGTTCGCGAGCCAGTCGGGATAGGCGCGCGCCATGTAGGCGCCAAAGTCGCGACGCAACTCGGGAAACAGTCCTCGCAGCGACTCGTGCAGGCCCATCTCGTTGGCGGCGCTGAGGTCGAGGTCCCACTGCACCATCTCGAGGTAGCGGTCGATCCAGCCCCGCCAGTCGAGGTCGCGTGGCGACTCGCCCTGCATGCTTCGAAAGCGATCGACAAACGTCCGCGCCACCGCCTGCTGCCGAATCCTCGGCCCGTCGAGCAACCGCGCCACGAGGGCGTACACCTGGCGTGGCGTGACCGGCTTGACGAGGTACCCGGCGATGTTCTTGCCGAGCGCCTCGGTGAGCGTGCCATCCTCCTCGCTCTTCGTCACCATGACGACCTGCAAGGTGGGGTCGATTTCGCGCAGCTCCTTCAGGGCATCGAGCCCCCGCGTGCCCGGCATTTGTTCGTCGAGGAGCACCAGGGCGAATGGGCGACGCCGTGCGAGCTCCAGCGCGTCGTCGGCATTGGTGGCGGTCTCGACCTCGAACCCCTTGTCACGCAAGAAGATGCGATGTGGTTCGAGCAGTTCCGCCTCATCATCGACCCAAAGGACGGACTTGACCAGAAGGGGCATGCCTCAAACGTAGCCCTGCACGAAAGGGCGAGCAACGCGACCCACTGTTCATTTCCGCTGCCTGCTGGCCGCGGCACTGCCACCCGGTCACATTCCATTCGTGCCTATATCGCTTCCGCCCTTCGCGCTCGCCGCGCCCAGCTTTCGGTTCAGGCATCTTGCAGGCCTTGCGGGCCGGGCGCCCATAGGGGGCGCGCGCGAAGTGGCGCTCGCGTGTTTCGTGGCCGCGCGGATGGCCGCGGAATGCGGTGTGGCCACGGACGATCCCCAGCGCGACCGGGAAGCACGGCTCGCGGGCGCAAAGGCCTGGCTCTCCACCATGATGCTGCCGGCAGGGGTGCGCGGTTCAGTGGCGCGGTGCGCAGAGTTGAGCGTCTCGGGCGCCGCTGCGGACATGGCGCTGGAGATTGCCGCATTGATGCAGGCAGCGTCCGCACACCTGGACGCGGGGTCGCGGGCCGAGTTGAGCGCCCTCTCCGCGGTGCTCCGGGGCTAGCTGCGGAAGGCGTTCCGGGCCGGCGCGCCACGTTTGTCTTGCTCCCCCGCACGGCCGGACCCTATCTTGGACCATGACACGCGGCGCTGACATCTCTCCCCTGTCGCTTCTCCTTGGCCGCGTGGACGCCGTGGCGGACGGCGCGTTGCCCGTGGATACCGTTCCGTCCGGGTTTCCAAGCCTCGACAAGCTCCTGGGTGGCGGCCTGCGCCGCGGAGACCTGGTGGTGCTCGGCGGCGACGTGGGCAGCGGCAAGAGCGCCCTCGCGCTCGCGATTGCGCTGCGCGTGCAGCAGGGGCAGCACGACGTCCTGTTCTACTCCGGCGAGATGCTGCCCGACCGGGTGCTTGAACGTGCACTCGCCATCGAGGGCCGCACGCGCGTTGACGACTTGCGACGGGGAACGCTCAACGAGCAGAGCCGGTCCGGGGTTGGGGCAGCCGCCGTGCGTATGCGCGGCGACCTCCCCATCATCGAACGGGCGCCTCAAGGGGGAGTCGCGGCGATTGGCGAGGAAGTCGCGGCGCTGCGCGCGGTGAAGCTCGTGGTGGTGGATGGGCTGCATGCGCTGCTGCCCGGAACACGCCAGACGGAGGAGGAGGCGGCCACGGCGGTTCGTGCCCTGAAGCAGCTCGCGCTGGATGCGCGCGTGGCGGTGCTGGTGACATCGCCGCTTCCGTCGCTGTTGGCACGGGACGACCGCCGGCCCGTTCTGGACGACTATGGCGCGCAGGGCGCCGTGAAGGAGCGCGCCGACGTGGTACTCGCGCTGTTCCGCGAAGGGATGTACGATAGCGCCCGTGGAATCGAGGGCGCGACCGAGCTGCTCGTGCGGAAGAACCGCAATGGGGGCACGGGATACGTGGACCTGTACTTCTACGCGCAGTGGATGCGCTTCGAAGATATGCTGGACCCGGACCGCTAGGAGGCGGTTGCTGCATGCGCCCAATCCAATGTCTTTCCCTCGTTCTCGTTCCCGGCCTCGCTGCGTGTGCCACAGGCGGTATGACGTCCGCCGAATCCGTGACGCGTCTGGAGCAGCAGCAGAAGGCCAGCCCGCTGTCCGCGCCGGTGAACCGGTCGCTGGGCATCGTGTACTACAAGGCGTCCCGGTATCCGGCGGCGCGCACAGCGCTGGAGACTGCCGCGCGGCTCGATCCACGCGACGGCACGACGTCCCTCTACCTGGGACTCACGGACGAGGCGCTCGACGACCTCGCTGGCGCAAAGGCAGCGTACTCCTCCTACATCCAGTTCGGGCGCACAAGTCGTGTCCGGAGCCAGCTGCAGGCGCGGCTGGCCGCGCTCACGCGGAAGGAAATCGTGGCCGACGCCAAGCTGGCCGTGCGCCAGGAGTCCACGCTGTCCACACAGCCCGGCAATCCGCGCACCGTGGCGGTGCTTCCGCTTCGTTTCAGCGGCGCGGATACGTCGCTCAAGCCGCTGGAGCGTGGCTTCGCCGACCTGCTTACCACTGACCTGGCGCGCTCATCGCAGTTGACGCTTGTGGAGCGGTCGCGCCTGCAGGCCCTCCTCAGCGAACTCAAGCTGCAGCAGTCTGGGGCAACGGATGCGTCTACCAACGTGCGGGCCGGCAAGCTGGTACGGGCCGGTCGCCTTGTGCAGGGCGCCATTCTCCAGGTGGGTGCCAGTGACCTGCGGGTGGATGAAGCCGTCGTGGACGTTTCCAGCAGCCAGGTGCGAGGTTCCGCGCAGGCCACGGACCAGCTGGACCAGGTGTTCAACCTGGAGAAGAAGTTGGCGCTGGATCTGTTCACCCAGCTGGGTGTGACGCTGACGGTTGCCGAGCGGCAGCAGATCGAGCAGCGCCCCACGCGCTCCATGCAGGCGTTCCTTGCCTACAGCCGCGGTCTCACCGCCGAGGACGAAGGACGATATGACGACGCGAGCCGGTTCTTCAAGGATGCGGTGCGTATCGATCCCGGCTTTGGCGCGGCGCAATCGAAGAGCCAGGAGGCAACGGCTGCGTCGGCAGGAGCGGCGGTGAGCGCCGCAACCGTCGAGGTGAGTCTCAAGGGTACGAGCGAAGGCGCGGTGGTCACGGCCGCGGCGCAGGGCGCGTCCGCACCGGCGGCGACGGGTTCCGCAGGCGCGTCGGGCCTAGGAGGCACGGCGCAGGCCACGGCCGGCGGACTCGTTGGATCCACCGCGGGGGCTGCAACAGGGAGCGCCACCGCTGGTGGTGCAGTGTCCCTGCCGGCTGCGGTGGATCCGGTGTCTTCAGGCACAGGCAGCGACAAGCCAGCAGTCAAAGCCACGGTCAACATCAACATCACCAGGCCAAAGACGCCATGAGCTCGCCCGTGCGCACGCTGCTCGCCTATGCGCTGGCTGTTGCCGTACCGCCCGTCGCGCGCGCGCAGTCGATTTTCGACAGCGAGCTCCGCCTCGCCCCGCAATTCGTGCAGTACCGCATCAAGGCGCCCACCAACGAGACGATTTCCGAGATGGCGGTGCCAGTGTTCGTGAGCGTGCCGTTCGGACCCAGTTTCACATTTGATGTGGGTACCTCGTACGCGCGCTCGCGCGTCACGTCGGGTGGTACGGTGAGCGAAGTCACTGGCCTTACCGATACGCAGCTCCGGGGCAACCTCACACTCGGCAGCGATTTCGTGGTGATCACCGGCGGGCTGAGCCTCCCCACTGGCCGCTCGTCCGTGACACTCGATGAGCTCACCGCAGCGGGTCGCATCGGCAGTGACTTCCTCGCGTTTCCCATCTCGAACATGGGCACGGGCCTCGCGGCCACCGGTGGTATCGCGATCGCACGCCCGCTGGGTGACTGGAACCTCGGATTCGGCGGCGCCGTGCGTCATTCGTCGACGTACGATCCTTTCAACGTGCCGGGCCAGACACTGCGCTTCACGCCAGGTGACGAGTACCGCGCGCGCATCGGTGTGGACCGCGGCGTCGCCAACGGACGGTTGTCACTCGGTGTCACGTATTCGGCGTTTGGCAACGACGACGCGGGCGGCTCGGTCTATAACACCGGCAATCGATTGATCGCGCAGGCGGCCGTGACCAACTCGTTCCCGGGAGCGGACATGACGCTCGCCGGCTACAACGTCTTCCGGGCTCCGGGCCATTATGCATCAGGCGATCCGGCGGGGCGCGAGAACATCGCGAACGGCTACCTGGGCCTGGGACTGCACATGCTGGGCACGGTGGTGGAGCCGAGCATCGAGGCGCGCCACTGGTTGCAGAACGTGCCGGCGTCCACCGGGTCCGGTACCTCGGTGGCAGAGCGGTCGCAGTCGAGCTACCTGGGCACACTGGGACTGCGGGTGCGCGTGGGCCTCGGCGGATTCGCGGCATTTCCGAGCGTGGGATACACGATGGGGCAACTCGCCACGCTCGATGCGCAGGGCAGTCCCGTGAACGCGGACCTCACCGGCTTTCGCGCGCAGCTGGCTATTCGCGTTGCACCGTAGGAAGACAGGTTCGTCCGGCCGCGCGTGAAGCGAAGGGCCTGCCCTTCGATATATTTCACGCGCGGCACCCCTTTCTCCAGACGGTACGGAACGCGCCCATGGCTGGACACAGCAAATGGAAGAACATCAAGCACTACAAGGCGGCCACGGACGCCAAGCGTGGTGTGCTGTTCACGAAGCTCATCCGCGAGATCACCATGGCCGCCAAGCTGGGCGGCGGCGACCCCGCGGGCAATGCGCGATTGCGGCTGGCGATCGATGCCGGCCGGGCCAAGTCCCTTCCCCGCGACAATATCGAGCGCGCCATCAAGAACGGCACGGGTGAGCTGAAGGGCAACGACATCCAGGAAGCGACATACGAGGGATACGGCCCAGGTGGCGTGGCGCTGATCGTGGACACGATGACGGACAACCCCACGCGCACGGTGGCAGACGTGCGCCACAAGTTCTCGCGCGCGGGCGGCAACCTCGGGACGCCGGGTTCGGTGTCCTTCATGTTCGACAAGAAGGGCCAGATCGAGATCGACGCCGAGAAGCACTCGGATGAAGACGCGGCACTCGAGGCAGCACTGGAGGCAGGTGCGGAGGATTTCCGCCGCGAAGACGACATCTACATCGTCACGACGGATCCCGCGTCGCTGTATTCCGTGAAGTCGGGGCTTGAAGCCAAGGGCATCATCGCATCCGAGGCGGAGATTGCCATGGTCCCGAAGAACACGGTGCCTGTGACCGGCAAGGACGATATCGCAACGCTCTTCAAGCTGATCGAGGCGCTTGAGGACCTGGATGACGTGCAGAAGGTGTGGGGCAACTTCGACGTCGCCGACGCCGACCTTGAAGGACTCGAGGCGTAGCGAGCACGCGTGCTCGTCCTGGGTATCGATCCGGGTACCGCCAATACGGGATACGGCGTCGTTCGCGGCGGCAGCGGCGCGACGCCCGCGCTGGTGGAATGCGGCGTGATCCGGACGCGGGCCCGGGATGCATTGCCCGTACGTCTTCGCGAAATCTATGACGGCGTGGTGGAATTGATCGACCGTCATGCGCCCGACGCACTCTGTGTGGAGGGCGTGTTCTACGCACGCAACGTGCGCACGACCGTGGTGCTTGGACACGCTCGCGGCGTGATTCTCCTTGCCGCGGAACAGAGGGGCGTGCCAGTGAACGAGCTCGCGCCGGCGGAGATCAAGAAGGCAGTGGTGGGCACGGGAGCCGCAAGCAAGGAGCAGGTGCAGTTCATGCTCACGCGGCTCCTTCGCCTCAAGTCCGTTCCGCAGCCCACGGATGCCGCCGATGGCGTGGCGGCGGCGCTTGCCTGTGTGATGAGCGCCGGCATTCCGCGCATCGATGGACTGGGTGCGGTGCGCGAGCCGTCGCGCGCTGTGGCCGCGACACCCCTGCGCTCCCCTTCAGCAGGCGCACGCCGAACATGATTGTGCAGCTCGCCGGTGTGCTGATCACCAAGGAACTGGATCGCGTCGAGATCATGACACAGGGCGGCGTGGCGTACGAGCTGGCGGTTCCGCTCAATGCCTATGATGCGCTGCCAAAGGTGGGTGAGTCGTGCATGCTGCACACCTACCTGGTGGTGAAGGAAGATGGATGGCAGTTGTTCGGCTTCACGTCGGCCTACGAACGACGGGTGTTCCACAAGGTGCTCGGCGCCAAGGGCGTTGGGCCCGCGCTGGCGCTGGGGCTGCTGTCGTCGCTCACGGCGGATCGCCTCGTGCGCGCCATTCGTGAAAAGGACATTGCGGTGCTGCAGTCTGTCCCGCGCGTGGGGCGGAAGAAGGCGGAGCAGATGATCCTGGATCTCGCGGACAAGCTGGACCAGCTGCAGGCGTCGGGTGTGGAGTCTGGCGTTGGGCGGGCCGGCCTGCCCAATACGGACGATGCCATTCGCGCACTCGTGTCGCTTGGCTACTCCAACAGCGATGCCGAGAAGGCCGTGCGGGCGGCGCTGGAGGGCGGCGCGAAGGGGGCGTCGGCACCAGAGTTGATACGGGCTGCACTTGCGAAGATCGGCGGACGCTAAAAGCTGCGAGTACGAAAACCAGATGTGAGTACGAAGTAGTTCGTCGCGTGAGTACGAGTACCGCGATGCGACACCGGTTACCGCGACCTGTACTGCACCCCACTAGCCATTCCGAATTCCCACGCCCACACTCCGCAGATGCTTGCTGCCCGCCGAACCCACAGCTTCACCGAATCGGTCATCCGCGAGATGACGCGCATTGCCAACCAGCACGAGGCGGTGAATCTCGCGCAGGGTTTTCCCGACTTTCCCATGCCGGAGCCGATGAAGGAAGCGGCCTGCGCCGCGATTCACGGAAACATCAACCAGTACGCCATCACCTGGGGCAGCTCGGCACTTCGCATCGCGATTGCCGAGAAGTACCGGCGATTCTACGGCATGCAGGTGGATCATGACCGCGAGGTCACCGTCACCTGCGGCGCCACGGAAGCCATGGCCGCGGTGTTCCTCGCGCTCATCGATCCGGGCGACGAGGTGATCGTGATGGAGCCGTACTACGAGAACTACGGGCCCGACGCCATCCTCGCCGGCGCGATTCCCACCTACGTGCCACTCGAGCGGCCACACTGGACGCTCGATCCCGAGCGCCTGGCGAAAGCGTTCACGAAGCGCACCAAGGCGCTCATCCTCAACACGCCGCACAATCCCACCGGCCGTGTATTCACGCGCGCCGAAATGACGATGATCTCGGAGCTGTGCATCAAGCATGACGTGTGGGTGATCACCGACGAGATCTACGAGCACATCCGGTATGCGGGCGAGCACCATGTGATGGCCACGTGGCCGGAAATGCGTGAGCGCACCGTCACCATATCCGGCCTGTCCAAGACCTTCAGCTGCACCGGCTGGCGGCTTGGATACACGGTAGCGCCCGAAGCTCAGACGGCGGCCATCCGCAAGGTGCACGACTTTCTCACCGTCGGCGCGCCAGCACCACTCCAGGCCGCCGGCGCCGTGGGCATGCACTTCGATGCGGACTACTACAACCACATGGCGCTGGACTATCGCTCCCGCCGCAGCCTGTTGTGCGATTCCCTCGCCGATGCGGGATTCACGTTCACGCAGCCGGAGGGCGCGTACTACGTGCTGGCGGACTTCTCCGGGCTCAGCGACATGGACGACGTGACGTTCGCGAAGTGGATGACGGAGGAGATCGGCGTGGCGAGCGTGCCGGGCTCCAGCTTCTATTCGCCGGAGAACAAGGCGATGGGCCGGTCGCTGGTCCGCTTCGCCTTCTGCAAGAAATACGACACGCTCAAGCGCGCGGCGGAGCGACTCTCGACCATACGCGCTTCGGTGTAGGCTGCGGTGCCGTCATCCCGTACGACGACGTGCGCTGACGGCGCGTTGCCCTCGCGGAAGGATCCGCCGTTCGTGACGTACGGTGTCACGCGACAGTCCCTCGGCATGAGGCCGCCATTCCGCATCTGGTCGACCGGGCCGTCCTGCGTGCTGCTCATGCTCACATCCGCGTGCGCAAATCAGGATGCGCCGCGCGGTTCGGGCCCGCCGCCACGCGCGGGCGCTCCAGCGCCGGGAATCCCAGTTGTCAGTGCGCAAACGTCCGTCAGCCAGCCCGTGGACACTCAGACGGTGGCTGGCGTGCGACGCGACCGCATCTCCTGTCCCGGCGTTCCGGTCGTCGCGTCGTTCACACTGGACTCTGCGACGCTAAAGGGCGACACGGCACGCGTCACGGCGCGCTACGCCGAGATCGGATCGCTCGTCCAGCGTGGTACCGCGCTCCGGTACATTGCGCGCGATACCCTCCAGCGCCTGCCGGTCGACACCATCCTGCTCGCACGCGGCGCAGGCGGGTGGCAGGTAATCCAGGGTGGCACCGTGCCGCGTGTGTCGGCCGCACTTGCCATCTATTATTTCGATCTGGACGAGGCCACGGGGAAGCAGATCGCACGTGACGCGCGGATGGACTGGAGCACGGAGTCGCGCCCCGTGCGCACCCCACCCGCCTTGCTGACGCAGCTACCGGACGCCGTGCGCGATTCGCTCGTCGCTCGCGGGTGTACCGTTCTTCAGGCCCGCGGCGATTTGAAGCGTAACGTCGTGAGCGGCGCGTTCTTCGGCACCGAGGGCGGGGACTGGGCCGTGCTCTGTGTCGTGCGCGGCGACGGCAAGATCCTCGTGTTCCCGCACGGCGGCGGGGCGCCCGCGTCGCTCACCGTCATGGTGCCGGCAGTCCCAGATCCGGAGAGGCTGCCCGACCTCGAGTCCTCATTCGCCCGGTACAGCTGCGCCCCTGGAATCTTCCGCGTGTCGGCGAGTGACATGAAGGAGAGCGTGACCATCGGCGAGATCACCGGCGAGTTCCGCGGTGGCCGGCTCACGGGGCCGAGCGCAAGGTCGCCGTCCACGATGGTCTCGGAAGTGGCGACTGCGAGGGAGTCTCGATCCTGTACTACTGGACCGGCAAGCGCTGGGTGTTATTTGCAGGTGGTGACTGACGGCCCTGGTGACCTCCAGGGAATACTGCATTGGTAGTGTTATCCCGGATTTCCGGTGCTTCACATAATTGGTCACGCGTGAGACCCGCCATGCATTTCGGGGTCCATTCGGTATATTGGGCGCTGGTGCAAGTTGGCTCACCAAGCCCGAGCAGGTAGAGTACTGCCCATGTCGCGCGCCGAGATCACAACGCCCGAAGTGATGGCCGATGAAACGGTCGTCGAGCTCTCGTTGCGGCCGCAGCGGCTCGAGGAGTTCATCGGGCAGGAGAAGGTCAAGGCCAACCTGCAGCTCGCCATCGACGCGGCGCTCGCGAGGGGCGAGCCGCTCGATCACGCGGTCTTCTACGGCCCGCCGGGACTCGGCAAGACCACGCTGGCTGAACTCATCGCGCGCGAGCTGCGCGTGAACATCCGCACGACGTCCGGCCCAGCGCTCGAGAAGCCGGGCGACCTGGTGGGCACGCTCACCAACCTGCGCGCCGGCGACATCCTGTTCATTGACGAGATCCACCGCCTGCGTCCGGTCATCGAGGAATTCCTCTATCCCGCGATGGAGGACTACAAGATCGACATCCGCCTGAGCGAAGGGCCCAAGGCGCAGACCATCACCATGCCCATCGAGCGCTTCACGCTCATCGGCGCAACAACGCGGTTCGGGATGCTTACGCCGCCGATGCGCGCGCGATTCGGCATCGAGCAGCGCCTGAATTACTACACGCCGGAGGAGCTCGAGCTCATCGTGCGCCGTACGGGCGATGTGTTGAAGGTGGAGATCGAGACAGCGGGCGCGCGTGAGATCGCCAAGCGGTCGCGCGGCACCCCGCGCGTGGCCAATCGGCTGCTGCGTCGCGTCCGCGACTATGCGCAGGTGCGCGCCGACGGCGTGATCACCGCAGATGTGGCGCGCGCCGCGCTCGCGATGCTGGACGTGGACCAGTTCGGCCTCGACGACATGGATTCCCGCATCCTCAAGGCCATCATCGAGAAGTTCGACGGCGGGCCAGTTGGTGTCTCCACCATTTCGGCGGCCATCGGAGAGGACACCAATACCCTGGAGGAAGTGTACGAGCCCTTCCTGGTGCAGCAGGGTTTTCTCCAGCGCACCCCACGAGGGCGCGTGGCGACTGCCATGGCGTACCGCCATTTCGGGTTCGTGCCGCCAGCCGGCAGCGCGGAGCAGACCGGGCTGTTCTGATTCCCGTGACACCAGCACCAGCGGGACCCGACGGCCTGCACACGCGCGATTACGACTTCACACTGCCGGCGGAGCTCATCGCGCAGGCGCCGCTTGCGCGCCGCGATGCGAGTCGCCTGATGGTGGTGGATCGGGCCACCCAGTCCATCACGCACCGCCATTTTACGGACCTGCCTTCATTGCTCGCCGCAGGTGACCTGCTTGTGGTGAACCGCTCGAAAGTGGTGCGCGCGCGGCTGCTGGGCACGCGCGCGGGGTCGGGTGCGCCGGCCGAGGTGTTCCTGCTGGCTGCGCTGGGTGATGGACGCTATGAGGCAATGGTATCGCCCGGTGGAAAGCTCAAGCCGGGCCGCATCGTGGAAATCGCGCCAGGATTCACGGTGGAGATTCTTGACGTGACCGAGCGGCGTACGCGAATCGTGCGGTTGCAGGCGGAGGGCGACGTCGAAGCCGCCATCGAGGCCCATGGGCACATTCCGCTGCCCCCGTATATCAGCCGAGACGATGATGCGGCGGACAGTGAGCGCTACCAGACCGTGTACGCGCGCGAAGCGGGTTCTGTCGCGGCGCCAACGGCCGGCTTGCATTTCACTCCGGAAGTGCTGCAGCAATGCGCGGCGCGCGGCGTGCACCGCGCCGACGTGGTACTGCACGTGGGGGCCGGAACGTTCAAGCCCGTTGCCGTGGAGGAGCCGGCCGACCACGTGATGCACGAGGAGCGCTACACCATTCCTGCCGAGACGGCCCACGCATGGCGCGCAACGCGGGATGCCGGGCGGCGCGTGTGGGCCGTGGGCACCACCACGGTGCGCACGCTCGAAAGCGCGATCACTGGCAACCAGGTGGCCGCTGGCGATGGCGAAACGCGTATCTTCATTCGTCCCCCGCAGCACCTGCATGCAGTGGATGCGCTCATCACGAACTTTCACCTGCCGCGCTCCACGCTCCTCATGCTGGTGGCGGCGGCTGCCGGATACGAGCTCACGATGCGAGCCTATCGTGAAGCCATTGCCCACCGCTATCGCTTCTATTCCTACGGCGACGCGATGGCGATCGTGTGATGGCGCCCCGAGTGTCGCGATCAATTCCCTGGACGCAGTGACCTTCGACTTCACGCTGGAATCCACCGCCGGCTCCGCTCGCGCAGCCAGCTTCACCACGCCCCATGGTGTCGTGCAGTCTCCCGCCTTCATGGCGGTGGGGACGCTCGCCACGGTCAAGGCGCTCGATCCGGATGACCTGCGCGCGATGGACGCGCAGATGATCCTCGCGAACGCGTACCACCTGCACCTGCGACCAGGCGACGAGCTGGTGCGTGAGCTGGGCGGGCTGCACGAGTTCATGCAGTGGGACCGGCCCATCCTCACTGATTCCGGCGGGTTTCAGGTGTTCTCGCTGGAGGGATTGCGCGACATCGATGAAGATGGCGTGGATTTCCGGAGCCATATCGACGGTTCCAGGCGGCGCTTCACGCCGGAATCCGTGATGCGCATCGAGCGGAACCTCGGCGCGGATGTCATCATGCAGTTCGACCATGTCATTCCCGGGCAGAGCGACGCCGCCGTGGCGCGGGACGCCAGCGAGCGGAGCCTGCGCTGGCTCGCGCGCTGTCGTGTCGCATTCGAGCAACTGAACCTCGACGACCCGATTCCCGGGCGTAGCGCCCAGGCGCTCTTTCCCATCGTGCAGGGTGGCATCCACGCGGACCTTCGGCGCGATGCCGCGACAGCCATTCGCGACATGGGCGACTGGAGCGGGTACGGAATCGGCGGGTTGTCGGTGGGGGAGTCGAAGGACGACATGTACCGGATCCTCGAGGACGTGGACGCCGTGCTGCCCGCGAACCGGCCGCGCTACCTCATGGGGGTCGGATTTCCCGAGGACCTCGTGGAGGGCGTGCGGCGCGGCGTGGACCTGTTCGACTGCGTGGCGCCCACGCGCATGGGTCGCAACGGCGCGGTGTTCACCCGCGTGGGCAGGCTCAACATCAAGCGCGCCGAATTCCGCACGGACCGACGGCCGCTGGACCCGGAATGCGATTGTGCCGCCTGCACACGATTCACGCGGGCGTACATCCGGCACCTGTTCCTGTCCGACGAGATCCTGGGCCTGCGCCTCCTGTCGCTGCACAATGTACATTTCCTCGTGCTGCTGATGCGGGAAGCGCGGACCGCGCTGCTCGCCGGCATCTTCGATTCCTGGAGCACGGCGTGGCTCCAGCGCTATCACACCCGTACTGCCACGACACCCGCATGACACACCCTGGCCTGCTCCCCGCCCTGCTCGCACTGCAATTCGGCGGTGCCGCCGGGAGCCTCACACCCTTTCTCGTCCAGCTTGCCGCCATCTTCGGCATCTTCTACTTCCTGCTCATCCGGCCGCAGCAGGCGCAGAAGCGGAAGCACGAAGAAGCGTTGCGCAGCATCAAGCGCGGCGACCAGATCGTGACAGCGGGAGGCATCGTCGGCGAGGTGGTGCACGTCAAGGAGGCGGGCAGCAGCGATGCCTCCAAGGGCATGGAAGACCAGGTCACCATCAAGTCGGCCGAGTCGCGCCTGATCGTGGAGCGAGGGCGGATCGTGCGCATCGTGGGAATCAGCTCGGCGCCGGCAGAACGGGTCGTCGCTGGCGAGACGCGTCCGGCAAGCTGATTGCGTCGGCGTGAGTATCCTCGACATCCGCGTGCTGGGTGATCCCATCCTCCGGCAGGCGACGACGCCAATCACCACGATCACGGACGACGTCCAGCGCCTGATCGACGACATGTTCGAAACGATGTACCACGCGCGCGGCATCGGGCTCGCGGCGCCGCAGGTGGGTCGTGCTGAGCGACTCGCCGTGCTCGACCTCGACGACGACCCCTTCGTCATCATCAATCCGGAGATCATTCAATCGTCGTCGGGCAAGGCGAAGGGCGAGGAGGGATGCCTCTCCATTCCCGACATCTACGCCGACGTGGAGCGCCCCAAGACCGTCACGGTCCGCGCACTCGACCGACATGGCAACGTGTTCGAGCGCGAGGCGGGCGAACTCCTGGCACGATGCCTCCAGCACGAGATCGATCATCTCGATGGCAAGCTGTTCCTGGACTACCTCAGCGTGTTGAAGCGAACGGCAGCGCTGGCCAAGTGGCGGCTGGCGGCTGACGACTATCCGGGCTACATCCGGCGCGTATCGCTCGAGACCCCGGACGACCGCGCTGAGCACGAGCACGCCGACGAGGAACTGTAGGTGCGGGTGCTGTTCTGGGGCACGCCCGAGTTCGCGACCGCACCGCTGCGCGCCCTCATTGGAGAGGGGTTCGACGTCGTGGGGGTGGTGACGCAGCCGGACAAGCCGGTGGGCCGGTCGCGTTCCACGGTGCAGGCGTCGCCGGTGAAGCTGGTGGCGGTCGCGGAGGGCATTCCGGTGCTCCAGCCCGACAAGCCGCGCGGCGACGCCTTCCTGGCGGAGATGGCTGCACTCGCACCCGACGTCAGCGTTGTTGTTGCATACGGCCACATCCTGCCGAAGGCCGTGATCGACCTTCCGCCATTCGGCACGCTCAACATTCACGCGTCGCTGCTGCCCGCGCTGCGTGGTGCCGCTCCCATCCAGGCGGCCATTCGCGATGGACTGGCCGAGACGGGCGTGACGATCATGCAGATGGTGCCCGCGCTCGACGCGGGGCCCATCGTGCACGTTGCGCGCACCCGGATTCTCGAGGACGAAACCTCGCTCGAACTATCGCTCCGCCTGAGCGAGCTTGGCGCCAACGCGCTGATCGAGGCGATGGCACTGCTCGAGTTGGGCGCCGCACGCCCGCAACCGCAGGATGAGTCCCGTGCGACGTATGCGGGCAAGCTCACGCGTGAGAGCGCGCGCGTGGATTTCACTGGCAGTGCCTACGACGTGAGCCAGCACATCCGTGCCTATGACCCGCGTCCTGGAGCATGGTCGCTCGTGCGCGGCACCGAGGTAAAGCTCTTCGGTGCTCGGCTCGCCCCGCGCGGGCTGTCGCACGCTGCCGGCGACGTGCTTTCTGTTGATGCAGCGGGCCTTCTGATCGCGTGCGGATCCGGCGCGGTCCGTGTGCTGGCCGTGCAGCCCTCCGGCAAGAAGCCGCTTGCGCCGCTCGAGTGGGCGCGCGGACGAGGCATTGCAGTGGGCGACCGCTTCGACACCGAGCCCCGCGCAGGATCGTAGGGATGCATGGGGTCGGGCGGGTGACCCGTGGAGGCGAGGTGGAAATGCGCACGATAGGCGTGCCAGTGGTGCATGCCGTGACGAGTGACGATGTGGTCGCACGCGCCGATTTCATCGACGTCGCGTGCGCGGTGATGGCCGCGCTTGGCGCGCGGGGAGCGCTGCACCTTCGTGCGAGCCGGATCACCGGCGCACGTTTCCAGGCTATCGCGGAAGGTCTCGCAGCGGCGCAGGGCCTCACCGGTGCATGGCTCGTCATCAACGACCGCGTGGATGTTGCGCTCGCCTCGGGCGCGCGCGGCGCGCAGCTCACAAGTCTCTCGCTCACCGCGGGCGATGCGCGTCGCGTTGCTCCGCTGCTTGCCCTCGGGGCCAGCGTGCACGACCTGGAGGAAGGCCGCCTCGCTGTCTCGGCTGGCGCGGACTGGCTCGTGGCCGACCAGGTCTTCACCGCCGGCCAGCCGGGGTCCGACGTACGCGTCACGGCGTGGGTAAAAGCCCTGACGCGTTCCACCACGGTGCCCGTCATTGCGATCGGCGGGGTGCGGCCGAGCCATGCGGTCTCGGCACGCGCGCTGGGACTTCATGGCGTTGCCGTCATTCGCGGCATATGGGATGCGCCGAATGCCGAACGGGCAGCGGTCGACTATCTTTCCGCATATGACGACGCTGCCGCTGGATGAGCGCGCTGGGGCGCACCTTCGCATTGGGCGCAGCGGATGAGCGCGGGCGGCGGTGGACGTCCCGTAACAATGGCGCCGAGGGCGGCGGTCACGGACGCGCGGGCGGCGGCGGCGGAGATCTGTGCGGACCTGCGCAGTGGTGACTTGCTGGACACCAGCTTCGATCGGCGCACGGCGCAACTCGAGCCTCGTGATCGGCGATGGACGCGCGAGCTGGTGTACGGCATGCTGCGCCGTCGAAGCTGGCTGGACGCCATCCTTGCCGCGCGCGTGAGTGGCGGTCCGTCGCGGCTCGACGCCGACGTTGCCGACCTGCTGCGGGTGGGCGCCTACCAGTTGCTCGCGATGGGCAGTGTGCCTGCGTATGCCGCCATCGCGCAGACGGTGGAGCTGGTGAAACGCCGGCACGGCATTGGCGCCAGCAAGCTCGCGAACGCCGTGCTGCGCCGCATCGATCGCGAACGCGAAGCCCTCGGCATCACGCTCCCGGACGACCTCACCGATGCATTG